>JAYUCQ010000172.1:0-5232 GCA_043740265.1 Hyphomicrobium sp. | reverse complement strand
CGAAACCGGTGCGTCTTCCTGCGTCGAGATCGAAGCCGTCGCGTCAACAACTGGACCGTCGTTCACAGCTGCAACGCCAACCGAAACGGTCTGCGTCGTGAAAAGTCCCGACGGATCGGCGATCTTGACCTGGAACGAGTCCGAGCCGCTATAGTTTGCGCCGGGCGTATACGTATACGCGCCCGTCGCTGCATTGAGCGTGAGCGCGCCGTGGGCCGGGCCCTGGGTCAGAGAAAATCCGAGCGTATCGCCATTCGGATCCGAAGCCGACACTTGACCGCTGACCGGTGTATCTTCGTTGGTTGCAATCGATGACGTCGCAGCCGCCACCGGCGCTTGATTGACGAGATCCGATAGCGGTGTCGCAACGCCATCCAGCATAATGGTGACTTTTTCTAATCCGCTGATCTTCAGCCCGAGGGCTGAGAGCGTGAGCGACGCGCTGGTGGTCTGGGCTGCAAGCGCTGCTTCCGAACCAGCGGCCGCAAGCTGGCTGTCCATAAAATTCTTCAAGGTCGCGAGGTCGGCGCGAACAGCCGAGGTCAGTCCAGCCGAAGTCAGGTCGAACGCGAACGTATCAACGCCAGCGCCGCCCGTCAGTGTGTTCGTGCCAGCGCCGCCATAAAGCGTATCGTCGCCCGTGCCGCCGGTCAGCGCATCATTGCCTTCGCCACCATAAATGAGGTCGTTGCCGCCGTCGCCAAACATGTTGTCATCGCCGGCTTCGCCGTAGAGAGTATCGTTGCCGCCGCCGCCAAAGAAGCCGTCGTTGCCATCGCCGCCAAAAAGCGTGTCATTGCCCGCGTCGCCCGTGAGCGTATCAACGCCTGCGCCGCCGTAGATGACATCATCGCCCGTGCCGCCATTGATCCGGTCGTTACCCGCGCCGCCATCAATGACATCATTTAAGGTCGTGCCAGTGATTACGTCGTTGCCTGCCGTGCCAGTAATCGTCGCCATAATACGCGCACCTGTGAATACAGTTCTTCCCCAAGACTGCGCCGACACTACGGGAGAGAAAATAAAACGGCGTTTTGCTGACGGACAAAATTCGCAGAGATAGTGAATAAAATGCCAACGATTGTTTTAAGCCTTGGCTAACTATCAGGCCTCGGACTTCGGCGAAAAGCGGCAGAGATCTGCGATTGGGCAGCGCCAGCACTCAGGCTTGCGGGCTTTGCAGAGATAGCGCCCGTGCAGGATGAGCCAATGATGCGCCTGCATGCCGTAGTCTGCCGGGATCACGCGCATTAGGTCTTCTTCAACCATAAGCGGCGTTTTGCCGTTCGATAGTCCAATGCGGTGCGAAACGCGCAGCACGTGCGTATCAACGGCCATCGTCGGCTGACCGAAAGCCATATTCATAACGACGTTCGCGGTTTTGCGGCCAACGCCGGGCAGCGTTTCGAGAACATCGCGATCGGCCGGCACCTGGCTCATATGTTCGTCGATGAGCCTCTTTGAGAGCGCAACGACGTTTTTGGCCTTGTTGCGAAAGAGGCCGATCGTCTTGATATATTCGCGCACCGTGTCTTCGCCGAGAGCCAGCATTTTCTCCGGCGTATCGGCTGCCTTGAACAGGCCCCGCGTGGCTTTGTTGACGCCAGCGTCGGTCGCTTGCGCTGAAAGCACGACCGCGACGAGAAGTGTAAACGGATTGTAATGTTCCAGCTCGCCCTTGGGCTCCGGCTCTCTGCTATGGAAGCGGCGGAAAATTTCGCTCACCTCGGCGCTGGTCAAGCGTTTGCCCGTTTTGGCAGCACGAACGGCTGCGCGCGGGGGCTTGCCTTTCGTGTTTGAAGATCGGATGTTCCGTTTCGGGGTCACTGTTAATTTTGGCTTCATTTGGGTCCAAGTCGGGTAGAGCAACCGTAGATGGGTCGCAGATCGTTTCAGTCGCGGATAATAACGAGCGGTAATAATGACTGACACTACATCGAACGGCACTTCGACCGAAAAGCAATCCCCACCTGCGACTCAGTTTGTGCTGCATCACCACCGGTCACTTAGCCCGCGTGGATTTTTGATCCTGATGTCGATCTTGACTGCCGTCAGCTTTATCACGGGCGTCGCCTTTTGCATGATCGGCGCTTGGCCGGTGATGGGGTTCTTCGGCCTGGACGTGGCGCTCGTTTATTTGGCTTTCAAACTCAACTATCGCTCGGGCCTGGCCTACGAGACCGTTGATGTGACACCGGACCTGCTGACGCTGACGCGCGTGCAAGCCAACGGTGCCAAACAAGCCTTCGAGATGAACCCGTATTGGGCCCGCGTCAGCCTGACGACGGACCGGCCCGACGGACGCAACTCGCTGCGCCTCATCGCCCAAGGGCGCGAACTGTTGCTTGGACATTTCTTAACCGACGACGAACGCCGCGATTTTGCAGGCGTGCTGGCCGGCGCACTGAACACCGCACGCGGCTCGAACTTCTAGTTCGATCTGCAACCTCGACGAACTCGTTCTCACGCAACTCCCGTCCCCTCGCGAAGCCGTTGGTTCTTAACGCACGCAAAGCTGCGCATCAACTGAGGACACCATGGCGAGCCGGACCTATGGCATTTTACTCGTCACGATGTCTGCCATTCTGTGGAGCACGGCGGGACCGTTTGTCAGGATGGCCAATCTTGACTCCTGGACGCTGATTGGCTGGCGGTCACTGTTCGCGTTCTTCACGCTTCTCGCGGTCGCAGCTTACGAACACCGGAAAAATTTGGCTGGTGCTGTGGCTGGAATGGGGGCGCCGGGTGCCGTTGCGGTCGCCATCTCGGTCGTGTCGTCAATCAGCTACATCTTCGCGCTGAACCTGACGACAGTTGCCAACGTCATGATCGTCTATGCGGTGTTGCCTTTCATAGCCGCACTCATCAGCTATTTCTGGATGGGCGAACGGGTTACACTGCGCTTGCTCGGCGCGGGGCTTGCCGCTTTTGCTGGCATCGCGATTATGGCCGGTGCTTCGGCATCACCAAAAGATTTCATGGGCATCTTCGCAGCCTTCATTATGACGGCGACATTTGCCTCGCAGATCGTGCACACCAAGGTTTATCCCAATCTTGATATGAACGTGACGATGGCGCTTGCAGCCGGCGCATGCGGCCTCATTGCGTTACCATTCATGCAACCCGGCATTCCGCCCCCCACTGCGCTCTTGGCTTGCGCACTCTACGGCGGATTGACGTCAGGTATGGGCTATGTGCTGGCGCTGACCGGCGGACGGCATATCACGGCGGGCGAATCCGGGTTTATCCAAATGCTGGATGTCGTCTTAGGCCCGCTTCTTGTCTGGTACTTTTTCAGCGAACAGCCCGGCGTTACAGTGTTGATTGGCGGCAGCATCGTGCTCACCGCTGTCGCGTGGTATCTCTGGATCGAGCAAGGTCATCACAACAATTGAAGCGTGGCCTGCTTCCCTCAATCATTCAGCATCGTCAGCGCCGCTTGGCGGTCGCCGTATTTCAGTTTCAGGAATTGTGATCGCGCCGCTTTGACGTCTTTGTCGGCACCGGTCTCAGAGGCTTTTTTCAAAGCCTTCGTCGCCGCGTGATCAGCGCCGCACACGAATGTCAACGCGCCGGCTAAGCGGCCCATCATGGCGGCATCTATTTTTGTTTCGTCCAAGCCAAGCTCCTTTCAGCGTCCGATCAAACGCGCTCGCCGCGCAGCATTTTCGGCAGATCACCGGAGAGGCCCGCGGCCTCAGTGATGATAAGTTGTTTCAACTGCGGGATTTGATCGACGATGCCGAGACCCGCCCCGCGCGCGGCGCGCAGCACAGCATTGTCGACACTGAAAATACGGTTGAGGCCATCGTAAGCGGCAGCCGACATCGTTGAATCAAAGCGCCGCCAGCGGGCATAGCGTTCAAGTGAGGGGCCGTTGCCAAGATCGAGGCCGATGCGCGCCGCCTCGGTGACGACTTCGACAAGTGCCGCGACGTCGCGAAACGCCAGATTGACACCTTGACCAGCAACCGGATGCACGCCGTGCGCGGCATCGCCGATTAAGGCGAAACGCTTAGCAACGAGTTCGCGCGCAACTTTCACGTCAAGCGGCCACGACTGCGGTTTGCCTAGCAGCGTGATCGCGCCGAAGCGGCCGCCGATGCGGCTATCAAGTTCATCAAGAAACGCAGCGTCATCGAGGCTCAAAACACGCTCGGCTTCGGCGTCGGCTGAACTCCAGGTGATGCAGGCGCGATTGCTCTTCAAAGGCAAAACGGCGAACGGCCCGCCGGGTAAAAAGTGCTGAATGGCGACGCCGTTGTGCGGCAGCTCGAACTGCACGGTCGCGACGATGCCGCGCTGCGCGTAACCCCAGCCGGTCGTTCCAATACCGGCAGCGTCGCGCAATTTCGACGCCCGGCCTTCGGCCGCAACACAGAGCGCCGCTTTGATTTCCCGGTCGTCGCTTAACGTAATCGCGGCTGAAAAATCGCCAAGCGTTAAACCCGTGGCCTCTGCTGGCGCGATCCACGTGATCGACGGATCATTGGCGACGGAATTATAAAGCGCACGATGCAGCTCAGCGCTCGGCACCATATAAGCTGCAGGCGCGCCGTCAGCCGTGACCGCGTCATACGTCAGCCGTGTCGCCCGCACGCCATCACCCAACGCGGAATCCGAAATCTCGATCGACGTCATCGGCTCGGCAACGTCCGCAATCGCATCCCACACGCCGAGGCTGTCGAGCACGGCTTTCGACCCTGCCCAAATGGCAAACGCGCGTCCGTCATTGGCACCTGCTGCCGGAGCACTCGCACGATCAATGACCGCGATGCGCGTGCCAGCGCCCAGCGCCTGGCTCAACCCGCGCGCGAAGGCGAGGCCAGCAAAACTCGCACCTGATATGGCCACATCAAAACGCGTCGAAGTGTCCGTCACTCAAAAATGCCTTTCGAAATAGGGCGGCGGTTGCTTGTCAGTTGCTTGACAGTGTAGCCGCCAATCGGGTCCAGTGTCGCGGCACGAGATCGAATTCGAGGCCCGCATGTCCACTGAGCCCCTCACTGCAAGCCCAGCCCTGCAAAAGCTCGTCCAAACTCTGACGCTAGAGCGGCTGGAAGACAACCTGTTCCGTGGTCCAAAGGCCGGCGAGGGCTGGCAAAGGGTCTATGGCGGGCAGGTGCTCGGGCAGGCGGTGGCGGCGGCTACCAGCACCGTCGATGCCGGCCGGTCGATCCATTCGCTGCATGGCTACTTCCTGCTGGCGGGCGATCCGGAACACGAAATCAT
>JAYUCQ010000171.1:0-2131 GCA_043740265.1 Hyphomicrobium sp. | reverse complement strand
ACAGAAAGCCATAGCCAGGATGGATCGCTTCCGCCCCTGTGCTCTTAGCGGCAGCCAGGATCGCATCAATATCGAGATACGATTGATTCGCAGGTGCCGGGCCGATGCGGACGGCTTCACCAGCCAAGCGAACGTGCGTCGAAAAACGGTCAGCGTCGGAATAGACGGCAACGCTTTTGATGCCCATGCGATCGAGCGTGCGGATGATGCGGCAGGCGATGGCGCCACGGTTGGCAATCAGGATTTTGCTAAACATATTGCTCAAGCCCCCTCGTTCCAGATCAAAACCTCGATCGGCGTCGGGTTGTAGGCGTTGCAGGGATTGTTCAATTGCGGGCAATTGGAAATCAGAACGATGACGTCCATCTCGGCTCGCAGTTCGACATATTTTCCGGGCGCCGAGACGCCATCGGCGAACGTCAATCCGCCATCCGGCGTGACTGGCACGTTCATGAAGAAGTTTATGTTGTGGGCGATATCGCGCTTACTCAGGCCGTACTGCTCGTTCTCGGCGATGGCCAAGAGATAACTGTCGCGGCAGGCGTGCATGGTCTTCTTCTCAAGCGCATAGCGCACCGTGTTGCTTTCCGTCGCACACGCGCCACCCAGCGTATCGTGACGGCCGACGGTATCGGCAGTGATGGTCAGCATCGGCCTGCATTTGTCGGAGAGAATTGCCGTGCCGCAGCCTAAGTAGACATTGCCTTGTTCGCGGATCGTGTCAGTCGCGGAGTAGCGCTCGGACGGATCGGCGGCGTTGAAGAACAGCGTGTCGGCTGCCTGATTGCCTTCGACGTCGAGAAGCCGCAGCGTTTGCCCCTTGTTGACGATATGCATCCAATAGGCGCCAGCAGGTACAAGTTCACGGTATGCAGCCGTGTCAGACGTGCGGTGACTTTCTTTCGTCGTCAGGTGCGCGGCCATCAGCAGCACCCCGCATGAAACAGCCGGGTGTTTTCGAAGGCTCGCGCGTTCTCGTGGGCTGAAAGACGGCAGGCATCGCTATCGGACGGCGCCGCACCTTCCAGTATTCCGTAACCAACAGGCTTGCGCGGATAGACCGGACTTGGGTTTAGTGGATGAGGACAGGTGTGAAGAAGGATGAGCGTATCCATCTCAAACCGCAGTTCGACGGTCGCGCCCGCAAAAGATCCGGCGGGATCGAAGGCCATCTTGCCGTCGCCGTTGATGGCGACCTTGCTGAACCAATTGATGTTAGCTGCCAGATCGCGGCGGCCCATGCCGTACTTTCCGGCTTCCACCAGAAAGCTGTCGTGGCCGTTCTGTTGCCAGTCATTTCGATGTGTCTGGTAGCTGACCTCACCCCAGCGCGACGCGACGATGGCCTTGGTGGTGCTGCCGCAGACCGTGTCGTGCCAGCCGGCAGTATCTTCGACGATCGAACAAAAGACCCGGCCCATATCGGAGTAGAGGCAATGCCCTTGCGTCAGCTTGAAGGTATGCTGGCCTTTCAGTGTGTCCGGCATGTTGTAGCGTTCAGTCAAATTCACCGGATTGTAGAGCAGCATACCAACGTTTGCGCCACCTTCGATGTCGGTGAGCCGCAAGCGGTTGTGGCGGCGCATAATCAAGGACCAGTGCTTGCCGCCGGGCAGCGTGTCGCTGTAGATTTGATCGTTCAATCTGTCTCTCCTCTCAAATAAGCCGGGCCGTCCCGGATGAGAAAAAAGCCGTCGAGGGCCGTCCCTCGCGGATTGCTTTTGCCGGGCTAAGGCCGGGCGGGCGCATCTCCATTTTCGCGAACCTTGGCGACCTTGCGCGGCCAAACTTCGAGATCGCGCGTGATCGTTGCGCCATTCGAGACCGGCTGTTCGGCAAGCGTAGCCCCGTAGCGCTCCAGTTCTTCGGGCCGGTTGCGCGGCCGATCAAACGCGATGACGCGAGTGCCGAGCCGGAACGCTTCGGCGAGATCATGCGTGACCATCACGACGGTTAAGTCGCTTTCATTCCAAAGCTGCCGGATGAGAACGTGGATGTCGGCGCGGATGCCGGGATCGAGTGCGCCAAATGGTTCGTCGAGCAGAAGGATCTTCGGCTTCAAGATCAGCGCCTGAGCCAAGGCCAGCCGCTGTTGCATGCCGCCCGATAACGATGCTGGATACTTGCCCTC
>JAYUCQ010000170.1:0-12801 GCA_043740265.1 Hyphomicrobium sp. | reverse complement strand
CGAACATGATGCCTTGATCGCCGGCACCCTCTTCAGCGTTCGTCGGCTGCTTGGCATCGACACCGGCCGCGATGTCCGCCGACTGGCCGTGCAAGATCACTTCGATGTTGGTGTTAGCCCAGTGAAAGCCTTCCTGCTCGTAGCCGATGTCTTTGATGGCTTTGCGGGTCAGGTCTTGGATCATTTGTACCGTGACGGAGCGCGGGCCACGATATTCACCCGCAATGATTACGCGATTGGTTGTCGCCATCGTTTCACAAGCGGCGCGGATGATCCACGGGTCGAGACCTTCTTTGATACCTTCGCGATAAAAGGCGTCGACCACTTCGTCTGAAATGCGATCGCAGACCTTGTCCGGATGACCTTCGGATACCGACTCGCTTGTGAAGAGAAATGACTTACGTGCCACAATGGCCCCCGAGAGTGTTTGAGTGTGACGTGCGTCGTTGTGTTCGATGCGTGAATGGCTGTGACGTGATCTCAATCGCCGGACAAGCGTGCGCGAAACCCCGAAATCTGGCGGGTTTGTTGCAGTCTTTGCCTGGGGGGTCAAGCGCGGGCCAGAGACTGACGGTGTGCATAACACCAGTCAAATCGCCGCTATGAAGGTCTAACTTTGGTTGTCGTCTTCGCCAGCCAGCGAGCGCACGAGATCGACGATGGTGCGGCGGACGCGGGCATCCTTGATGCGGGCGAAGGCTTTATTCAATTCCAGGCCATCGCGGCTGCCCAAGAATTCCACAACGTAGCTTTCGCCCGGTTGATCGGCAAAACCCATTGCAGGCAAGACGTTGCCATAGGTTCCAGCTGGCGCCTCGTCGTAGAAGAATTGTACAGGAACGCCCAGGACCTTGGCCAGATCAAACAGCCGGCTTGCACCGATGCGGTTGACGCCCTTTTCGTATTTTTGAACTTGTTGAAATGTCAGACCGAGGTGCTCTCCGAGCTTTTCCTGGCTCATGCCGAGCAGCATGCGGCGCAGACGTACTCGTGTGCCGACATGAACATCCATCGGATTGGCTCGCCTCGAGCCACCGCGCGGGACGTCGTCACTATCGCTATCACTGACCACGTTTTGCTGTGCCATCGGCTT
Organism: Hyphomicrobium sp.; assembly: GCA_043740265.1. GTDB lineage: Bacteria > Pseudomonadota > Alphaproteobacteria > Rhizobiales > Hyphomicrobiaceae > Hyphomicrobium_B. The sequence continues at coordinate 11,708 of JAYUCQ010000170.1, read as the reverse complement.
CTACATACCAAATAATAAACGCCCCTGCGCGCCATACACACTTCCTAGGTGCAGATGACGCAAACGTCAACCGAAGGTGCTAGCCGCGACAAACTGCCGTAACCAATTGATTATGCTTTTATATATGGCCTTAGCCGATACGCAAATGCGGCAAAGCCAAGTATCGTCACAAGAAAGATTTTATCGCCATATTGAGCATACAGTGGCGGCGGCCCGGCCACAGGTAGCTGGCCGTCGATAACGCCACGCTCATCCATTCCGAGTGACGCCAATACCCGGCCTTGGCTGTCGATAATGCCCGAAATGCCATTATTGGCGGCGCGCAGCACTGGTAGCGCCTGTTCGACGGCGCGAACGCGGGTCTGGTGAAAGTGCTGCCGAGGCCCAGTCGAATTTCCAAACCAGCCGTCGTTTGTGACGTTTACAATCAGACCGGCCCGCGGCCCGGCTTGAGATCGTGCCGCCTCACCAGGAAATAGCGCTTCGTAACAAATGAGCCCTAAGACTGGCGGCAAGCCTGAAATTGGCAACAGGTTACGAGGCTCAGAGCCAGGCGTAAACGCACCCCTCCCAAAGTTCAGCGCGCCAAGCCCAATCGCCTTGAGCAGCGGCTCGAACGGCAGATAGTCCCCAAACGGCACGAGGTGGATTTTGTCGTATGTCGCGACTGCGTGGCCTGCATCATCGAAAACGAGGATGCTGTTGAAGGCTTCGACGTCGCGGGCGTTGTCACTCTGCGCATCGGCCGTCGCATTGGCCGCAGCCGGAGACATCGCACGCCGCAATGCGCCTGTTATCAGTGTCACGCCCGGCGGCAAAAGACCGGCGATGGCAGTTAGCGCTGGCGGCGTCTCCAGCGGCATGAACGGCATCGCTGCTTCCGGCCAGATAAGGTATCTCGTGCCCTCAAGCGCGTCACGCACGCCTTGGGCATTTGTCTGTGACAAAAGGATATGATCGTCGAAGATGCGGCGTTGAAATTCGGGCAGCCATTTTTGGTTTTGCGGGACGCTCGGCTGTACGATCCGGATTTTAATGCCTGCGGCGAATGTCTGCGGCTGGCTGAGTTGCCAGGCCCCAAAAGCCCACATTGCCAGCAACGGAATTGCAGCAATGGCGATGCCCTGAAAAAACACTGATGCTGTTTCGATCTTTTCCTGGCCGCCGAGAAATACCAACGGTCCTGCGAAAACCGGCACCGCGAGCAGCGTCAGCCCATAGATGCCAAACACGCCGGCGCTTTGCATCAATTCCAGCGGCGAGGTCAGCGCATAGCCCAGAATGTTCCAAGGCAGACCGGTTAGAACGTGACCGCGCAGCCATTCGGCACAACTGAGCGCGATAGCAAATATGAGGACACGTGCGAATCCAGGTGACCAAAGGTACCGCGAAACCCAAGCCGCAAGGCCCCAAAATAACGCTAAGCCTGCTGGCAGGATTGTGACGGCAAACGGCAATAGCCAGGCGAACTTATCGGCTTCGACAAGAAAGGCTTCGCCAATCCAAAACAACCCGAACACGAAATAGCCAAAGCCAAACCACCAGCCCGCAATGCTGGCCGCCCGAGGTGACCGCGCTGCGTCGATCATCCAGACGAACACCGGCAGTGTAAAAAACAGAACCGGCCATAGAAAGAATGGCGCAAAGGTCAATACAGAAAGGCCGCCTGCCGCAAAGGCCACGGCAGGGCGCGACCAGCCGCGCACCGCCAGCACCCACAACCGCATGCGGATTGGCAGAGACTGCAGACCGGCTGCGGGCGTCATCACGATTGCGACGCGCCGGTGAGTGACTTGGCGGAAGCCGGGCGCGGCGGATGAACCTTAAGCTTTTTCACGCGCCGCGGATCTGCATCAAGCACTTCAAATTCGACACCCGATTCGTGACGGATCAATTCGCCGCGCGCCGGCACCCGGCCCAAAATTGAAAACACGAGCCCGCCGATGGTATCGATTTCCTCCTCGTCTTCGCTATCGAGAAGCTTCAGTCCAAGATGCTCTTCAAGTTCCGAAACCGGCGTTCTGGCGATTGCGATGATGCCGAGTTTTGGATCGACGATGATGTTCGTTTCTTCGTCTTCGTCGTGCTCGTCTTCGATATCGCCGACAATTTGCTCGACCAGATCTTCAATGGTCACAAGACCATCTGTTCCGCCGTATTCATCAACGATCAGCGCCATATGAATGCGTGTCGATTGCATGCGTATCAACAAATCGGCGGCGGGCATTGACGGCGGCACGTATAAAACCTGGCGGCGGATTTTCACCGTCGTTACCGGCCGCTGCAAATCAAGATGACTGAGATTAAGTTGCGTCAATGGCGGCAGCTCAGCAGCGTCGTCACCGTTGGTCTTCGGCGCCTTCATGGGCTGGCCCGAAGCTTCTGCGATCAGCCAATGAAACAGGTCCTTGACGTGGATCATGCCACGTGGATCATCAAGCGTTTCGCTATAGAGCGGGATGCGAGAGACACCGGATTCGTTGAACATCTGCAACAGTTCAGCAATCGGTTCGCTTTCATCAAGAGAGATAATGTCGGCGCGCGGCACCATAATCGCCGCAACGCGGCTGGCGCCAAAGCGCAGCAGCCGCTCCAGCATTTTACGCTCGGGTTCGGTGAACGTCGCGGTGCGATCAGGCGCCTTCAACGCGCCCTCGATCGTGCCGCGCAATGTTTGCGGACCGGTGATACCGAGCTTTAAGCGCAGCACTTGCAACCAGCCTTGAGCGCCGTGCGCTCTCGCCTCTTCAGCGGACGGCGTATCAGATGACGACTTGTCGTTTGCGTGATCAGCCATGACTTGGACAAGGGGGTAGCCCCGTCACTCCTTGATAGCGATGTCGAGTTCGCCTGTATAAGGGTTTGCGATACCGAGTGCGTTCAAAATGCCAATTTCAAGAGCTTCCATGCGTTCGGCATCAGCCGCCGTTTCGTGATCGAATCCCAGCAAATGCAGCACGCCGTGGATAACGAGGTGCTGGACATGGTGGTCAAGTTGTATCACCTGATCCACGGCTTCACGGCGCACTGTTTCTTCCGACAGAATGATGTCGCCGAGAAAATCTACTGGTGCGCCATTGCCGGCAGGAAACGATAAGACATTCGTCGGCTTGGGTTTGCTGCGGAATTGACCGTTGAGTGCCGCGACTTCTGCGTCTGAGGAGAGGGCGATGGAGACGGTCGCATCGCCGCTGATGAGACCCGGCCAAGCCGCCACCGCATCGGCCGCTTGCTGGATTGTGTGGCCGGCGTCACTGAGAGATTGCCAATCCCCCGCGTCACAGACCAGATCGACGGTGAGTTCCGCCCGTCTCTGTGCGCGCGCAGACCGGTCGTCTTTTTTATTTGGCGTTGTCATAGGCCGTTACGATTTTGGCGACCAAATCACGCCGCACGACATCGCCGACGTTGAAACGGACAACCGAGATACCTTCGACATCTGCAAGCAGATGCACAGCCTCGTCGAGGCCGGATTTCATTCCGGGCGGCAGATCGATTTGCGTCGGATCGCCTGTGATGACCATTTTTGAGCCTTCGCCGATGCGAGTCAAAAACATCTTCATCTGCATGCTGGAGGTGTTTTGCGCTTCGTCGAGAATAACAAAAGCATTGGCAAGTGTCCGTCCGCGCATAAACGCGAGCGGTGCAATTTCAATGACGCCAGTCTCAAGATCGCGCTCGACTTTTTCCGGCGGCAGGACATCGTAGAGCGCATCATAGAGTGGCCGCAAATAGGGATCGACCTTGTCGCGCATATCGCCGGGCAGAAAACCCAGCCGCTCGCCAGCTTCGACGGCGGGACGCGACAGGATGATGCGTTCAACTAGTCCGCGTTCGAGGCAGTGGGCTGCAAAAGCAACGGCGATATAGGTTTTGCCTGTACCAGCCGGACCCAAACCAAACACAAGATCTTCTTTTTCAATGGCGCGAATATACGTGCTCTGTGTCGGTGTGCGGGCCTTGACGACACGCCGCCGCGTCGCAACCTGGGCTTGGCCGTCGACGACCGGGCCCTCGGCGCGGGCGTGCCGGATCAAGCCATCGAAATCGCCGGCACCGATGGCGTCACCTTTGGAAATGCGGCCGTAAAGTTTTTCGAGAACATCGCGCGCGATGGCGCAGGAATTTGCGGCACCCGTCAGAATGATGACATTGCCGTGGGCGTGGGCTTCGATGCCGAGCCGGTCTTCGATAAGGGCGAGATGGCTGTCAAATTCGCCGAGCAGGCTGGTCAATATCCGGTTGTCCTCAAAGGGGACGACAACCCTGGCGGCCTCAACGCTCGGCTTTGCCGGCCGTCGTGAGGATGGTGCGGGCGACCCGCGGAAACCTGCCAAATTCCTTTACTCCTCCAAATGGAGCGACGCCGAGGTCCGGCGAATCGGCTCTCTCGTCTCCAAACCTAACACGGCCAATCCGGTTCCGGCAGCCGCCTACGATCACTCTACACGGCAACTTCGGGGTTGGGTAAATGACAATTATGCAGTTGCCATGACGTTCGCAACGTTGCCGCTGGCGGGCGCAGCCAAAGTTCCTGCCAGAGTACCGGTGAGGCTCATTTGCCTGAATCCGGTGACAGCAACCGTCACGATCTCGCCAACAGTTCCGGCATCGCCGTCCACATGGATAAGCTGAAGGTAGGGTGTGCGGCCGACGAGTTGCCCGGTATCCCGGCCAATACGCTCCAGCAAAACCGGCATAACCTTGCCAACCGACGCTTGGTTTAACGCCATCTGCTGGTTTTCCAGAACCGCCTGAAGCCGCAACAGCCGATCTGTTTTGACGTCTTCGGCCACCTGATCAGCGCGGTCTGCGGCGGGGGTGCCGGGACGCGGGCTGTACTTGAACGAAAATGACTGCGCAAAACCAATTTCACGGACAAGCGCCAGCGTCTCTTTGAATTCGGCTTCCGTTTCCCCTGGAAAGCCGGCGATGAAATCGCTGGAGAGTGCGATATCGGGTCTTGCGGCGCGGACGCGCGCGATCAGCTTGACGTACTCATCAGCGGTATGTTTGCGGTTCATAGCGGCGAGCAAGCGATCCGAACCGGATTGAACAGGGAGGTGCAGAAACGGCATGAGTTCAGGGATATCAGCATGAGCCAAAATGAGATCATCGCTCATGTCGCGCGGGTGACTGGTCATGTAGCGAATGCGTGCGATGCCTTCGACGGCTGAAAGTTCGCGGATCAAGGCAGCTAAACTGACAGGTTCGCCGCCAGCGCCTGCGCCGTGATAAGCGTTGACGTTCTGACCCAGCAGGGTGATTTCAGAAGCACCCGCTGCAACAAGGTTTTGGGCTTCAGCAACAATTTGCGCGACGGGGCGCGAAAACTCCTGGCCGCGCGTATAGGGCACGACGCAAAACGTGCAAAACTTATCGCAGCCTTCTTGCACCGTTAGAAACGCGGACGGAGAAGAAACGCGGCGCGCCTTCGGCAATTTTTCAAATTTATCGTTCTCGGTGAACTCGGTCTCGACGATCGCGGCGCGGCTTTGACCGACGCGGCCGAGCAATTCAGGCAAGCGATGATAGCTCTGCGGACCAATGACGAGATCGACCGCTGGTTGGCGCGCGACAATTTCCGCGCCTTCCGCCTGCGCCACACATCCAGCAACCGTGATGACGGTATTTTTACCTTCGCGTTGACGGGCGGCCTTGATGTCGCGAATGCGGCCGAGATCGGAATAGACTTTTTCAGCCGCCTTCTCGCGGATATGACAGGTGTTGAGGATCACGAGATCAGCAGACTCGAGCGAAGCCGTCTCCGCGTAACCTTGAGACGCTAAGGCCTCCATCATGCGTTCGCTGTCGTAAACGTTCATCTGACAGCCGAACGTCTTCAGATAGAAAGACTTTGCCAGCACTTTGGTGTTCAGATTGTTATCGACGTCGCTCAAGGTCTCACCCGTTTGTCGTGGCCATCTATCGTGGCATGGCAGCATTTCAAGGGGCTGCGAGGGGTCGCATACCACGGCCCACAGGATTTATGTCCACTTTTCGTCGCTGGCTGGCATAACCGGCAGCCTAAACTTGCGCCGGTTGGCGTCCGGTTCGACCGGCAGAATCTCGTCGCCATCGCGCCGTCCGCGCAGAACGCTGAGCACGGCGCGGCGAATGGTCCTCTCGGTGCTCAACGCCAATTCCTTGCGATCGGAAAAACTTTCGAGCGGCGCCGGCGCGCTGACTTTTATTGTGACCTTCAAAGGCCCCGACTTCAAAATGCTCCAAGCGTGTGACTGCATTTCCATATCGCCATACCAGCCAACGCGCGGCCTATCTGAGCGCGCCAGCGGAATTCCATGCAAATGCGTATAAACCACGGCCGCGGTTTGGACGACCGTACCGGCCTGCTCCGCCGCACCGGTTTTGACGGCACCAAAGAGCGACGACAAGAACGGCAGCACGCGATTGCCGTCGCTGGTTGTTCCCTCAGCAAAGAGCACGATGGTATCGCCACTGGCCAGTCTTGTTGAAATTTCGCTAGCCGCGTCTCCAGCCGCGTGGCGCTTCGAGCGATCAACAAAAACGGTGCGCTGCAACCGCGCCAGCGTCGAGACAAATGGCCAGTTGCCAATTTCTTTTTTCGAAACGAATGAAACAGGGGCCAGCGCTGAAAGTACCGGGACATCGAGCCACGTGGTATGATTGCAGACCAGTAAAACGGACTTGCCGCTTTCCACTTGCCCCTCAACATCAAGAGTGATGCCCATCAAGCGGCAGACTTGGCGGTGATACCAATGCGGGAAGCGCCGAGCCGCATTTGGCGACACACGGATCAGAACCGCCTGCACCGGCATCAAGGGAACAGTTAGCGCGACAAAACCGGCCAGAACAGCAGACGCGCGCAACGCTCCCATGACCGGGCTGCTCTCTTTTAAGATTTGCTTGGCGGTGTTTTCTTTTTTGGCAGTGGCTCGCCGTAGAGTTCAAGCCGGTGCCCAACCAGTTTAAAGCCCAGGTCACGGGCGATGCGCACTTGCAGCTCTTCGATCGAGGCATTCGAAAACTCGATGACCCGGCCACTGGCGACGTCAACAAGATGATCGTGGTGACCGCGCGAGGCTTCTTCGTAGCGGCCACGGCTGTGACCAAAATCGTGACGCTCGATGATGCCTTTGGCCGAAAACAATTTGATGGTCCGGTAGACCGTCGATAGCGAAATTTTGGCATCAACCGCGTGGGCCCGGCGGTGCACTTCCTCAACGTCAGGATGATCGTTGGCGCTTGACAACACGCGGGCTATGACGCGGCGCTGGCCGGTCATGCGCAATCCGAAATTGGCGCACAGCGCTTCAATTCTATTTGGATTTCCTGCGGCTGCCGCGGGCATGTTCGTCCTAAAGAGCCAAGCGTTTACCGGATGATTCAAACTATAGAGAGCGTCGCCGCGTGCGTCCACTGCCGTTCGGGGCTAGAGGTTAAGTGCGAGCATTATCGCGTCGGCTGCCGTTCCGTCCGTCCGCTCGTAGTAGCGCTTGCGGCGGCCGCTTTCGGTAAAGCCTAGGCTTTTATAAAGTGCGTTGGCCGCAGTGTTATCTTCAGCAACCTCTAGAAATAGCCGCTTAGCTTCGCCCCGCTTGGCGGCCCGGACAAGACCAAGCACGATCATTTTGCCCAATCCGGCATGCTGCCAATCGGGTGCCACGCCGATGGACAGAATTTCTGCTTCGTCGGCTGCAAGCTGCCCGATCACAAATCCCGTAATCACCTTCGGATCGCCAGCGACCGCAACAAGGGACGTCGAGGCGGGGTGCTCCAGCAGGCTGGTGATAGCGGCCTCATCCCAGGGCGGATCAAAAAGCCGCGCATGCAGTGCGGCGATCTCAGTCGCGCGTTCTGGTGCCGCCCAAAGCAAACTGACGTGCTTGATGTTGCGAAACGGTGTGACGTTGGAGGTCATGCGGCATTCCCGGCAAAGTGGCTCGGAGCCGGCGGCTTGGCGTCGGGCGGGCGGAGATAAAGCGGAGCGACAGTTGCCGCGACGGGCATTTCAGACGCCGCAAACAACATGTCGATCGCATCCGGCACAAGGTCCGGCAAAATGGCTTGAACGTTGCGGCCCAGAGCTCGCGCTAAATCTGCGACAGCAGCGGCACCCGATCCGGCGATGACAACGACGCCTGATCCCAGCGCTTCGGCGGCGGTCTCAATCGAACTAACGGCCGGCGGTCCCAATGGTTTGAGTGCGCGCGCGGCAAATTGCTGGAAGTAAACTTCGCCGCGCCGCGCATCGGTTGCGATGACAAGCGTGTCGGCTGCGGGCGCGGTGACAGCAAAATTCATCGCCATCAATTCGAAACTCGTGACCGCAACGATTTCGGCGCCCGTTACCAGCGCCAAGGCGCGGGCCGCCGAGACGGCAATGCGCGCACCTGTAAATGTGCCGGGACCGGACGCGACGGCGATGCGATTGAGTTTGTCAAAACCGATACCTGCGTCCGACATGACCATTTCGATCATCGGCATCAGGCGCTCGGCTTGACCGGTTGCCATCGGTTCGCTGGCAAACGCGATCGACGGCGTCAAGCTGCGCAGCCCCCGGCCAGCGGCGACAGAGCAGGCATCAAAGCATGTATCAAGTGCAAGAAGGTTCATTCCGTCCTGATGTTTAGACGATCCGCGCCATCTCGTCGAAGGTAAATCGTGGTGAACGCGGGTGCAAACCGGCAGGATCGCCAAAGCCTAGGTTGCAGAGGAAATTCGATTTGACGTCGCCGCCCGAGAAGAATTCCTGGTCAACGCCGGCATTATTGAAGCCGGACATAGGGCCACAATCGAGCCCAAGGCTGCGGGCAGCCAGGATGAAATAGCCGCCCTGAAGCGTGCCATTGCGGAAAGCCGAGAGGTCGGCGAATTCCTTATTGCCGGTAAACCAGGATTTGGCGTCCGTGTGCGGATAGAGCTTGGGCAAATGATCGTAGAAGCGATAGTCGGTTGCGACGATGGCCGTCACCGGGGCCAACATTGTTTTCTCGACGTTGCCTTCCATCAAATGCGGTTTTAGCCGTGCCTTGGCGTCAGCAGAACGGACAAAGACGAATCGCGCCGGTGAACAATTGACGCTCGTCGGGCCCATTTTGAGCAGATCGACCAATTGGTGCAGCAAGGCATCAGAGACATCCCGCTTTTGCCAAGCGTTGTGCGTGCGCGCCGTGTTGAACAATTGATCAAGTACGTTGGGTTCAAGTGCTGACGTCATATCGTCCTCGGATCAAAACCTAAAAATAACCCCGCCGGAGCGGGGTTTTTTGTGCGTGCATTGCGAGATTAAACAGACTGGACCGCCTGCACATCTGGACAAAAATGCTTCAAGAGATTTTCGATACCGTGCCGCAGCGTCGCCGTTGAGCTTGGGCATCCGGCGCACGCGCCGCGCATATGCAAATAGACGATGCCTTCGCGGAAGCCTGAGAATGTAATATCGCCGCCATCCTGAGCAACCGCCGGACGCACCCGCGTTTCCAGCAGCTCTTTGATGGTCGCAACAGTGGCTTCATCGGCTGGATCATAGGACCCGGTTGTCTCGTCGTTGGCACCTTCGCTGCCGCCAGCCGAGTCACCAGCGATAAAGTGCTCCATGATTGCACCCAGCACCATCGGCTTCAGATGCTGCCACTCGATGTCGCCTTTGGTCACAGAAATGAAGTCGGAGCCGAGGAACACGCCGTTGACGCCGGAGATACCGAACAGCCGTGTGGCCAGAGGCGAGCCCTTGGCATCGGTTTCTGTCCGGAAGTCAGCCGTACCGTCGGCAAGAACGGCTTTGCCGGGAATGAATTTCAAGGTCGCCGGATTGGGCGTGGCTTCGGTTTGAATAAACATGTTGGACCTTTTGATTTGTAAGTTGCGCCTTGGCGATCCGGATCAACGCGACAGTCGCGGAAACAGCCTCCAACGCGATGGAGTTAGAATGCTTCTAATATAAGGGACCAAAGACCGAATGTCGAGATCTGCGGCCAGCGGCAAACTGGGGATCGCGGGTGTTATGCCACGATTTCTGGGCCAGCGATTTTAGGCGAGCGATTTGATGTCCTCGAGTGACATTCGCCCAGGCACCACGGTCACTGGGATCGGAAACCCGCCACCGGCCTTCCCCGCCGCCAGAGACGAAACCAGCGGGCCCGGGCCCTTGGCGTCAGACGACGCGCCGAGCACAAGAATGGCGATATCCTCATCTTCGGCAATCAGCTTGACGATCTCGTCAGCTGTCTTGCCGTCGCGAATGACATCCTCGACGTCAATGCCTTCGAACCCGGCCAAATTGAGCTTGCGGCGGAACAAGCGGAACAGCGCTTTCGCCTTGTTGGTTTCTTCCTCCAGCTGCACCTGGCGGACGCCGGCCCAGGGCTGATAGTCGCCGGGCTCGATGATGTAGAGCATCACCAGCGACCCGCTCGAGCGTTGAACGCGGCTGGCTGCGTAATAGAGGGCGCTCTCAACTTCCTGGCTCTCATCAACGACGAGGAGGAATTTGCGGCGGTGGCCGGATTCAAAAGAACGGCGCGGTTTCATGAGTGACATGCTGCCATCGCCCAGCGCTCTCTGCAATCACCCATCACGGCCATCAGGACCTGATGAAGCCAACAATGTCCTTGACCTGGTTAAGAACCGGTTGGGCGATGGCCCGGGCGCGCTGCGATCCATCGGCGAGGACACGGTCAATTTCGGCAGGGTCGGCCATCAAGCGGACGATCTCCTTGCGGATGGGGTCGAGCTTGGCGGTGGCGGCCTCGGTTAGGTTGCGCTTGAAACCGGTAAAGAGGCTCGGCCCTTCGCCAGACGTTTTAAGCAGCATATCGAGTGCGGCTTCTTTGGTTTCTCCGGCAAGCGCGGCATAAATGCCGGCCAGGTTGTCGATTTCCGGCCGTTTGGACATGTCTTCGAGCGTATTTGGCAGAGGCTCGGCGTCCGTTTTGGCGCGCTTGATTTTATCAGCAATGGTGTCGGTGTCGTCCATCAAACCGATGCGCGACAAGTCTGATGGATCAGACTTCGACATTTTCTTGGTGCCGTCGCGTAGGCTCATCACCCGCGTTGCAGGCCCGGTGATGACCGGATCGGGTTGTGGAAAAAAGATGCCGTCGGCAAAACCAGCTGCAACGATCTCCTTTTTGAAATCACTATTGAACTTCTGGGCGATGTCGCGCGCCAGTTCGAGATGCTGCTTTTGATCTTCGCCAACAGGAACGTGGGTCGCGCGGTAAGCTAGAATATCTGCCGCCATGAGATTGGGATAGGCGTAGAGACCGACGGACGCTTGTTCGCGATCCTTACCGGCTTTCTCCTTGAACTGCGTCATGCGATTGAGCCAGCCGAGGCGGGCGACGCAATTGAAGATCCAGGCAAGCTCAGCGTGGGCTGACACTTGCGACTGATTAAAGAGGATACTCTTCTTCGGGTCGAGGCCCGCTGCAATGTAAGCGGCTGTGACTTGGCGGATCGACGTCTTCAGTTCGGCTGGGTCTTGCCAGACAGTGATCGCGTGCAGATCGACGACACAGTAGATGCACTCGTGCGTCTCCTGCATCTTGATCCAGTTGACCATAGCGCCAAGATAGTTGCCGAGGTGCAGACTGCCGGTTGGCTGCATGCCGGAAAAGACGCGTGGCGTGATTTGCATTGGGGTCACTGGGATCGTTTCGTGTTTGAGGAATTGCGGCGCGGGTTATCGCGTGCGAACAGCGTGGTGGCAAGGGCTTAGCATC
>JAYUCQ010000169.1:0-2142 GCA_043740265.1 Hyphomicrobium sp. | reverse complement strand
GGCCCGACAAGCTGGTGCGCCCGCGTTTGTCGGTGGCGATGCCGCCCATGTGATAGTGCTCGGCTGGTGCCACTGGGATCAGATCCGTAACGGGATTGATACCGGCGCGCTGGCAATGCGCAAAAACGGTTGGATAGGCTTGTTCAAAACGCGCGCCGATGGCCTCACGGCAATCGAGGAAGACGCGGCGGCCGGCACGGATTTCAGCAAATACGCCGCGCGCCACGACATCACGGGCGGCGAGTTCGCCGCGCGGGTCAATCTTGGACATAAATCGCTCGCCCTTGTCGTTGACGAGTGTCGCGCCTTCGCCGCGCAGCGCTTCGGTTGCCAGAGGCGCTGGATCGATATCGGCATCGATGGCTGTTGGGTGGAATTGCACGAATTCGGGATCGGCGATAACGGCCCCCGCGCGTGCCGCCATAGCGATGGCCTCACCCTTGGCGTAAGACGGGTTCGTTGTCAGCGCGAACAGCGCGCCGACGCCGCCGGTCGCCAGAACAACAGCTGAAGCCGGGACGAATTCATAGGTGCCGTTGCCGAGTGCTGCGGGCCGGATCAAGCGCACACCCTCGACGTGACCTTCGTCTGAAATCAGGTCATCGGCCTCGTAGCCCTCGAGCACGCGGATCGATGGAGACGAGCGGACAGCCGCTATCAGCGCCTGCATGATGGCAGCACCGGCGCGATCACCCGAGACACGGACGACGCGCTTCTCAGAATGCGCGGCTTCTTTTGAGAGAACGTAGTGACCTTCCAGATTGCGGTCGAACGGCACGCCGTAGGACAAGAGATCGCGAATCCGGTCGGGCGCTTCGTCGGCGACCATGTGCGCGATTTTTTTGTCAACGATGCCAGCTCCTGCCGCAATCGTATCCTGCGCATGCTTTTCCGTGCTGTCGCCTTCACCGACGGCGGCGGCTATTCCGCCCTGGGCCCACATGCTGGATGCGCCTTCGCCGAGTGGTGCCGCGGCAATCACAGTCACGGGCATAGGCGCGAGCTTCAGTGCCGTGAAAAGTCCTGCCAGACCTGCGCCAATGATGACAACATCACCTGGCCCCGGACGGACTTTGGCCGGTTTGAAACCGGAGCGCCCGGAGGCGGCGGGTCGGCGGGTGCGATTGGCAGCCATGATGCTCGGCCCTCTAAAACTCTCGGCGGACGTCACTCAGTTTGTCAGGTTGACCATGCGTTCGACGGCGCGGCGCGCTTTTGCTGCAACGGCCGGATCGACGTGAACTTCATGCTGTAAATGCAAAAGACTGTCGTAGATGTTTTCGAGGCTGATACGCTTCATGTGCGGGCACAGATTGCACGGCCGGACGAATTCAACGTCAGGGACTTCAACGGCGACGTTGGATGCCATCGAGCACTCAGTGACGAGCACGACTTTCTTCGGCCGGTTGTCCTTGACCCACTTGATCATGCCCGACGTCGAGCCGGTGAAGTCCGACGCGGCAATGACGTCGGGCGGGCATTCCGGGTGCGCAATGATCTTGAGGCCAGGATCGTCTTTCCGCAGCCGGTCGAGCTCAGCACCGGTGAAGCGCTCGTGGACTTCGCACGCGCCTTTCCAAGTGATGATCTCGACTTTGGTTTGCGACTGCACCCATTTCGCCAGATACTGGTCGGGGATGCAGATGACGCGCGGCGCGCCAAGGCTCTCGCAGACTTTCACCGCGTTCGATGATGTGCAGGTGATATCGCACTCGGCCTTCACCGCAGCTGACGTATTGACGTAGGTGACGATCGGCACGCCTGGATAGGCTTCGCGCAGCATGCGCACATCTTCCGCCGTGATCGAGGCTGCAAGCGAACACCCAGCCCGCATGTCGGGCATCAAAACGGTCTTGTCTGGCGACAGCAGCTTTGACGTCTCGGCCATGAAGTGCACGCCAGCCTGGACGATGACTTTGGCATCAACGCGTGCTGCCTCTCGCGCCAATTGAAGGCTGTCGCCGCGAAAATCTGCGACGCAGTGAAAAATTTCCGGCGTCATGTAGTTGTGCGCCAAGATGACGGCGTTGCGTTCTTTCTTGAGTTCGTTGATGGCTTTGATTAGCGGCGCGTAGTGCGGCCACTCCATCGGCGTGATGACGTGTTGCACGCGGGCGTACATGGGCGCCATTTCGGCTTGCA
>JAYUCQ010000168.1:0-12818 GCA_043740265.1 Hyphomicrobium sp. | reverse complement strand
CGATCTATGCCCGCGCCCGTGACCGTGCTCATGCCAGCCGGTTGCTCGATCTCGGCATCAAGTCGCTGCGGCGTGAGACGTTCTTGTCGGCGCTTGATCTGACGCGTCAGCTTTTGAACGGGCTTGGGTTTTCCGACCGCGTTGCCGAGCGCGCCGTGCAGACGTTTAGAACCCACGACGAACGCCGTTTGATGGAGGATTACAAACTCGCGTCGGACATGGAAAAGCTGCAGCAAAAGGCCCGCAGCGACGCCGCAACGCTGGAGCAACTGTTCCAGGAAGACGCTGCAGAGGAAGCTGAGGCGCAGCTGAGTGAAGCCCGTGCCGCGCAATCTAAAGCCCGGGCATAAGCCTGCGCATTCATAACTGGATCACCCTATTGTCGCTGCACCGCGCGCAAAAAATCGTGATGCACAAAGACGTTTTATGACGGTCTCAATTCGAAACCGCGGAGTTGCAGTTGCGTAGTTCCCGAGTAACCAACTCTGGTTACGATGGAGGATGCTTATGAAGTTTTTGAGGATTGCAGTTGCGTCACTTGTTCTCGCTGGTTCAGCCGTCAGCGCCAGTGCCGCCAACATTGTTGAAACCGCTCAGAGCACGGGGAAGTTCAACACACTGCTTGCCGCCGCCAAGGCCGCTGGTCTCGTGGGAACGCTAAGCGGTAAAGGTCCGCTCACGGTTTTCGCGCCGACAGATGCAGCGTTCGCGAAATTGCCGAAAGGTACAGTGGAGTCGCTTTTGGAGCCGAAGAACAAGCAGAAGCTCGCCGCTATATTGACGTATCATGTCGTCGCCGGTGACGTTTATGCCGACGACATCAAGCCGGGCCGGACCAACGTCAAGACCGTCAACGGCAAATCACTGGCTGTTCGCAAACATGGCGGCGTCTCTGTCAATGGTGCTCACGTCGTCAAAGCCGACATTCAGGCCTCAAACGGCGTCATTCACGTCATTGATAAGGTGCTTTTGCCCCACTGATCATAAAAAATCACGCGTTTGACACGGCGCTTCGGGCAACCGGAGCGCCGTTTTGTCTATTGAGAGACGGCGCGCAGGCGTAGACGGGGGCTGAATCGCCCGGTAAATGAGCGGGACAATTGGACGAGGGTGCCCGCAGTCCCAAAACTTGGCGCCCCAAAACCTGGACTTTTCAAAAGTATGACCAAAGCAACGACGAAGGCAGCCGCTTCTCCTGCCGCCGCGCCAGCAAACGTCGCTCATAAGGATGTCGCGCTCAAGAATATGGCCAACGCCATCCGCGCACTCTCGATGGACGCGGTGCAGGCGGCCAATTCTGGCCATCCCGGAATGCCGATGGGCATGGCCGACGTCGCGACTGTGCTGTTCACAGAAGCTCTGAAATTCGACGCCGCCGATCCGGCGTGGGCAAACCGCGATCGCTTCGTGCTCTCCGCCGGGCACGGTTCGATGCTGCTCTATTCGCTGCTGTATCTGACGGGCTATCCGGGCATGACGATTGAGGAGATCAAGAATTTCCGTCAACTCGGATCGAAGACGGCGGGACATCCTGAGTACGGTCACGCGCCGGGCATTGAGACGACGACGGGTCCACTGGGCCAAGGCATCGGCAATGCCGTTGGCATGGCGCTGTCAGAACAGTTGCTCGCGGCTCGCGTCGGCAAGGATGTCATCGACTACCACACCTATGCCATTGCCGGTGATGGGTGCCTGATGGAAGGCATCAGCCACGAAGCTATTTCGATGGCCGGCCATCTGAAGCTCGGCAAGCTGATCCTGTTCTGGGACGACAACTCGATCTCGATCGATGGCGCGACCAGCCTGTCCGTCTCCGACGACCAGATGAAGCGGTTCGAGGCATCCGGGTGGAACACTGTTCGCGTTGATGGGCACAATACGGCGGACATTTCGGCAGCGATCAAGAAGGCCAAAGCCGATCCGTCAAAGCCGTGGCTGATCGCCTGCAAGACGATCATTGGCTACGGCGCGCCCAACAAGCAGGGCACCAAGGATACGCACGGCAGTCCGCTCGGCGCTGACGAGGTTAAAGCGGCGCGCGAGACTCTCGGCTGGCCTTATCCGGCGTTCGAAGTTCCAGCGGATATTCTGAGCGCGTGGCGCGCATCGGGCAGCCGCGGTGCAAAGGCCAACGCCGCTTGGAAAAAACTATTTGCCAAGGCCGATGCGGCTGCTCAAGCGCTCGTCAACGGCCGCGACGTCAATGCGATCGTCGCAGCGACTGTCGCCGACGCCAAAACAGCGTTTGCTGCGGATACGGCAAAGCGGGCATCCCGTGTCTGGTCGCAAATGACGCTCGAACGTTTGGTTCCGGCGCTGCCTGAATTGCTCGGTGGGTCAGCCGATTTGACGCCTTCGAACGGCACGCGCACCAAACATCACACGTCGATTGCGCCGGGTAATTTCGCCTCCAATTACATGCACTACGGCGTCCGCGAACACGCTATGGCGGCTGCCATGAACGGCATCGCTCTCTCGGGCTCGTTCATTCCTTATGGCGCGACGTTCTTGGTGTTCACCGACTATTGCCGCCCGTCGATTAGGCTGTGCGCATTGATGCAGCAGCGCGTGATTTACGTCATGACGCACGATTCCATTGGCGTTGGTGAAGATGGCCCGACGCATCAGCCGGTCGAACATATCGCCGCCTTGCGCGCTATGCCGAATGTGCAGGTTTTGCGTCCAGCAGATGCGATGGAGACGGCAGAGTGCTGGCAGATCGCGCTGGCGTCGACGACTTCGCCATCGGTTCTGGCGCTCACCCGCGATGCGGTGCCAACCGTGCTGCGGGCGCGCGAAGGGTCTGAAAATTTGTCGGCGAAGGGCGCGTATGTCGTCAGTGGCGGAGCCAAGCGCGACGTGACGCTTATTGCGACCGGCTCGGAAGTTGCCATAGCGGCCGATGCAGCAGCAGCGCTTGCCAAAAACGGGGTGAGCGCGACGGTCGTGTCGATGCCGTCATTTGAGTTGTTCCGCCGCCAGTCACTCGATTACCGCCACGACGTTTTGGGAACCGCGCCGCGCATCGCCATTGAGGCAGGCGTTGCCCAAGGCTGGCATGAGTGGCTGCGCCATAAGGACCATTTCATCGGCATGTCGTCATTTGGGGCCTCGGCTCCGGCGAAGCTGCTCTATGAGCACTTTGGATTAACGGCTGCTAAGGTCGCGGATGCGGCCCGTGCCGCTATGAAAGCCACGTAGATCTGGCAAATCCATATAGATCTGATGACGATCTGAAACGCTTGTGACCCTCAGCCCGTATGGACCTCAGGATGAATCTTGATCGCTTAAAAACAACTTCCGGCGTTAACGTTGAGGGCCGCCGCGTGCTGGTCCGCGCCGACCTCAACGTGCCGGTGCGTGATGGCAAAGTGAAGGATGCGACGCGGCTGGAGCGGGTTATCCCAGGGTTGAAAGACCTGAGCCGCCGCGGTGCCAAGGTGATTGTGATTTCGCATTTCGGCCGTCCCAAGGGCGGGCCTGAAGCAGAATTTTCACTAAAACCCATTGCCGACCAGATGGCCGTGCTGCTTGGCCGCCCCGTCGCATTCGCTTCAGATTGCATCGGCGAACCGGCAAAGGCCGTCGTTAGCGTCATGAAAGACGGCGATATCGCGGTTCTCGAAAACCTGCGCTTTCACAAAGGCGAAGAAAAAAACGATCCGGCGTTTGCAAGTGAGTTGGCAAAGCTCGGCGACCTTTATGTCGGTGATGCTTTCTCTTGTGCACATCGAGCCCATGCCTCGACCGAGGGGCTGACGCACCACTTGCCATCCTATGCGGGTCCGCTGATGATGGAAGAAATCACCGCGTTGCGCACGGCGCTGGAAAAGCCAGAGCGCCCAACGGCTGCCGTTGTTGGCGGCGCCAAGGTCTCGACCAAAATTCCGGTGCTGACGAACCTCGTCGCCAAGGTTGATAAGTTGATCATCGGCGGCGGGATGGCCAACACGTTTTTGCAGGCGCAAGGCGTCAATGTCGGTAAGTCGCTGGCTGAACCTGAATTTCACGCAACAGCGCGCGAGATCTTGGGTGAGGCTAAGAAGCATGGCTGCGAAATCATACTGCCGCTTGACGCCGTCATTGCTCGCGAATTTCGCGAAGGCGCGCCAAGCCAGACCGTCAGCGTAAACAACGTGCCGATTGACGCTATGATCCTTGACGTTGGTCCGCAAAGCGTTGCCCACGTCGCCAAGGTTCTCGATGGCTGTAAAACGCTGCTGTGGAACGGCCCAATGGGGGCCTTTGAAATTTCGCCGTTTGGTGAGGGCACGTTCGCACTCGCAAAGCAGGCCGCGGCCCTCACCAAAGCCGGAAAGCTGGTGTCTGTTGCTGGCGGCGGCGATACGGTTGCGGCTCTCAATGCGGCCGGCGTAACGCAAGATTTTACCTATGTCTCAACGGCCGGCGGCGCTTTCCTCGAATGGCTCGAGGGGCAGGAGCTTCCCGGTATCGCAGCTTTGACGCGGGCGGCTTAAGCGGAGTTCCCGCTTACATCGCCCTGCAATGGAGTACGGCCTAGCATGTTCGCTGATCTCCACATTTACTTGGGCGTTGCGCTGGCGGGGCTTGTCAGTTTTCTTTCTCCGTGTGTGCTGCCCTTGGTGCCGCCGTATCTCGGCTACATTGGCGGCACGACCTTCGATCAACTGACCGGCGAAGACGGCATCGATCGTGAGGTCTGGCGGCGCGTCGTCCTTGCTGCAATTGTTTTTGTGCTTGGTTTCACGACCGTGTTCGTCAGCCTCGGCGCGGGTGCCAGCACGTTGGGTCAAGTGATGCAGGCCTATCGGGCGCCGCTCGGCACTGCTGCAGGTGCCATTATCATTTTATTTGGCCTGCATTTCCTCGG
This sequence comes from Hyphomicrobium sp., assembly GCA_043740265.1. GTDB lineage: Bacteria > Pseudomonadota > Alphaproteobacteria > Rhizobiales > Hyphomicrobiaceae > Hyphomicrobium_B. The sequence continues at coordinate 7,966 of JAYUCQ010000168.1, read as the reverse complement.
CGTTTTGCGCATACCGCTGCTTTATAAAGAAGCCCGCTTTGAAGCCGGTGTTTCTGGTGCGAGCTTGGCTGGCGCTTATGTCATGGGGCTGGCGTTTGCGTTTGGGTGGACGCCGTGCATCGGGCCAATTCTCGCAACGGTGCTGACGTTGGCGGCGCAAGAAAATAGCCTCTGGGCTGGTGTCCGGTTGCTGTTTGCCTATTCGCTCGGTCTGGGCATTCCGTTTATTCTGGCGGCTGTCGCCATTCGCCCGTTCCTCGGGTTTATGACCCGCTTCAAGAAGCATTTCGGCTTGCTGGAAAAGATCATGGGTGCGCTGCTGGTCATCACCGGGCTGATGTTTATGTTTGGTGCGCAGAATGTCTTCGGGCAATGGATGATTGAACATTTTCCGGCTCTCGGCCGCATGGAGTCGTGGCTGACGCCCGACAGCCTGAAAGGCGAAATCCTGAAAAAGATTGGCGGTTGAGATCAGCCGCAAACTCGAGTGCGAGGATTTAAGAAAACGATGACCCGCACAACGCCACCGGTCACGCTGACAATTGCGGGCTCTGATCCATCGGGCGGTGCCGGTATTCAGGCGGATCTTAAAACCTTCACCGCACTTGGCGTCTATGGCGCAACCATTATTACGGCGCTGACGGCGCAGAACACGCTCGGCGTTACTGGCGTGCACAAGGTGCCAGCTGATTTTATCGCGGCGCAGTTTGAAGCCGTAACATCCGATCTTGACGTTGCGGCTGTAAAAACCGGAATGCTAGGCGACGTTGAAACAGTCATGACAGTTGCGGGGCTCTTGTCGCGTTTAAAGCCGCCGTTTCTCGTCGCTGATCCTGTGATGGTTGCAACCAGTGGCGACCGGCTGCTGGATGCGAACGCCATATCGGCGGTACGCGAGGAGCTGATCCCACTTGCCAGCCTGATCACGCCGAACATTCCGGAAGCGGCGGCGCTGCTTGAGGAAGCTCCTGCGGTGGCAGAGCGCGACATGGAACGCCAAGCGCGGCAATTGCTGAAGCTTGGCTGCGGCGCGGTACTCATCAAGGGTGGTCATGGAGTGGGATCAGAGGCGGCGGATATCCTGGTGACGCCGGACGGCGTGCGCTGGTTCAGGCGGCCGCGCATCGACACCCGCAACACGCACGGCACGGGATGCACGCTGGCGGCAGCGATCACAGCCGGCCTGGCGCAAGGCTTGGACCTGGATGCCGCAATCGATCAGGCCAAAGCCTTTGTGTGGGCGGCACTGAAGTCCGGCGCACAGCAAAAAATAGGCCGGGGAAATAGTCCCGTTGACCACCTTTTTAATGTGCGCAAACCGGCATCACCGGGCTAAAGCGGCCTATTCAAAGCCCTGCTTTTGGACACTGTTGCGAGCCGGCATCGCGTGTTTACCATTGCGAGAAATCGTTTATCCCAGACTTGCTTAGCGGGGGGCTCTGCTGCAGTTTCCGTCCCGTCAGCGGTGCCCTTGCGCCGCGCCATATCTCCGGGGGGAGTGCCAAGTTCGTTTCGTGGGAATTGGAACTGAGCTTGGCAAAACCGGTCCGCTTCGGCGGGCCGGTTTTTTTGTGGCCTAGATTGTTGCCAGTTTTGTTGCCTGGGCGGCACACAGCGCCGTGTATAATGGGCATAAATGCCGGTTTTTGGCCTTGCCGCAGTTGAGCCCGACTCAAAACTCCCGTTAGTAAGGTGCTGGGGAATCAGTACGCAGTAGACCGATTCGCTGAATCGGGGTCGGGGGACAGAATGAGCATTTTTGCTAAGCGTTATGCGCGCGCCTTCGGGTTCGGGGCAGCCGTCGTCAGCACCGTGGTCGCGGGTGCGGGTGCCGCATCGGCTGGCGGTTTCGCGGTGCGCGAACAATCAACCGTGTTTCTGGGTTCCGCCTTTGCTGGCTCTGCCGCAGGTGGCAGCCTCGGGTCGATGTATTGGAATTCGGCTGCGACAGCGCAGTTTCCGGGTTTGAATTCGGAATCATCCTACACCGTCATCCTGCCGGATGCAGACGTGACGGTAACGCGGCTTGGCGCACCGGCACCCGGACCTGGTCTTAACATTCCGGCCGGGACTCCTGGAAACAACAGTGGCGATATCGGCATCGATGCCGTCGCCGGTGCGAGCTACGGGGCTTACCAAATATCGCCGGACGTATGGATCGGCATTGCATTGAACTCACCATTTGGACTTGGCACGAAGCCGGAAAATATCAACTATCTCGGAAGTTTTCTTGGGACGACGACGAAGCTACTGACTGTAAATGCCAATCCAACCTTTGCCTACAGAGTTGCGCCGGGCGTGACCGTGGGTGCCGGCGTTCAGATCGAGTGGGCGCGCGCCAAGCTGAGGTTTGCGGACGGGACGCCTTCGGGAGCCCAATACAAGGGCGATGATTTTGCGTTTGGCGCTACCGCCGGCATCCTGCTTGAACCGGCTGTCGGAACGACGATTGGTCTTGGCTGGCGGTCAGCGTTGACGCATGAGCTTGACGGCAACTTGTCAATTCCAGCGTTTGGAATCAATGGCGTGCCGACGAAAGCGGAAATCAATCTGCCCGACATCGTCACATTAAGTCTTCGCCAAGTCGTTGCGCCGAACATGCGCCTGCTCGGCACGGTCGAATGGACGAATTGGAGCCGCTTTGACAAAGTTACCTTGTCAACCATACCGTTTGCCCTCAATGCAAACTGGAATGACGGTTGGTTTTTCTCGGCTGGCGGTGAATACGATTACTCTTCAGCGCTGACGTTGCGTGCGGGTGCCGCTTATGAAATCTCGCCGGTTGATGATCCGACCAAGCGCCTGACAACCATTCCTGACAACGATCGCATCTGGCTCAACATTGGTGCAAGCTACAGATATAGCGACTCGACGACCCTCGATTTCGCCTATTCACACGTCTTTATCGAGGATGGCTCTTTCGACCGGTCCAATCTTTCAGGGACGGTTCGCGAACAGGGTAACGTCGATGCGTCGCTGGACTTGATCTCTGTCGGTCTTCGCAGCCGCTGGTAGAATTGTCTCCTCTTCTCAAAACGCAAAAAGCCGGATCGTCTGATCCGGCTTTTTTGTTGCCTGAACGGCACGCGTCGTCCGGATTCCATTATGACCGTAGTTCACACAATCAGAACTAGTTGAGAAAGTTGAGCACAACCTATTAACTCTGGTTGTAGGCGGACGGGACATGGTTTGCGACATTTAGCGGGGACGAATGCGTGTTTCAGTTCTGCGTTCGAATTTAGCGCGCAGGCCAACTCGATTGGCCGGGCTCGTGATTGCTGCGGCTGTGCTTTTCGTGAATTTGCCCGCCGTGACAGCCGGCGGCTTCGCGGTGCGCGAACAATCAACGACGCTGATGGGAACGGCCTTTGCGGGCTCCGCGGCGGGTGTGGATTTGAGTTCTGGTTTCTGGAACCCGGCGGCGTTCGGCATCGCTGAAGCCGGGCTCTCGACCCAAAGCAGCGCAAACGTCATTCTGCCGGACACAGAGTTCAGCAACGGCCAGACGACAGTTTCCGGTTTTCCGTCGGGGCTCGGCGGGGCATCGTCCACCAGCATTGATAAAGTCGGCGTCGTGGGATCGAGCACTGCGGCTTACCGCGTCAACGACCAAACAGTGCTGGGGGTGTCGGTCACGTCGCCGTTCGGGTTGGCGACGGAAGCCGGCGATCAGAATTGGGCCGGGCGCTTCCACGGCCGCGCCGCTGAAATGTTGACGTTCAACGTAGCGCCGAGCCTTGCGTACGAGATCGCGCCGGGCATTAACATTGCTGCTGGTCTGCAGTTTGAATACATGAAACTGAAGCTCTGGTCGGCGGCACCATTGTTCACACTTCCTGTCCAGCCGAGCCTTTCCATCAAACTCGATGACAGCGTCGGCGTTGGCTACACCGCCGGCATTCTGGTCAAGACCGGTGATCACTCCAACATCGGGCTCGGGTTTAGATCGTCAATCCGTCATGATCTCTCGGGTGATTTCAACACGCCGCTGGGTGCTTCACACGCTAGTGCCAGTTTCGATACGCCGGAAATGCTGACATTGAGTGCGGTGCAAGCGCTGACACCGCAGCTCCGCGCATTGGGCACGGTCGAATGGACGAACTGGAGCCGTATCAGCCGCATTCCCGTCAATGGCATTCCTGGCGCGGCGCTTGATGCACAATGGAAAGACGGCTGGCTGATTTCAGGCGGCGCGGAATTCGACACTTCGCCGGATATTACACTGCGCGGCGGCGTTGCTTGGGAAAAATCCCCGGTGCAAAACGGCAGCAGGCTGTCGGCCTTGCCAGATTCCGACCGCGTCTGGCTGTCGGCAGGCGGCTCATTGCGGTATTCAGATGCGACGACGTTAGATGTCAGCTATGCGCATGTGTTTTTCCAGGACTCACACCTGACCAGCCAGACGTTGGTGCCTTCGGCACTCGTTTTGAACGCCGATGTTTCAAATAGCGCCGACATTATTTCTGTTGGATTGAGGACGCGCTGGTAGCTCAGGCGACGGCGTTTTGCGGGTGATCGATCTGCAATTCGTGGATCACGGTCTCAAGCATGGCTTCGAGACGGCCTGCTGCCGCTTCAATGGCTTCGGCTGTTTTCAGCGTCCGGTCAGATTCGATCGCTTGCGATTGGCTGAGCACGTAGAGCCGCCCGGCATTGCGGGCAATTTCCTCGCAGCCCTTCGGATCGAACGGATTGGCCTGAAGCGACCAGGCAATGTCGTGAATTTCTTCCGCCGCCTTTAAGATGGCGTGAGGGGCCGCCGGTTCGCTGCCAGTCGTAGGTGCTGCCTTGGTCAAAAGCGTAGCGCGCGTTTCCGCAAGATGCGCGTGCAGAATTTCGATCTCAGTCTTCAATTGGCCGAGCAGGGCTGGCGGCTGCCGCAACGACGTTTGCAGTCGGCCAATGGCATCTTCGAGCAGCGCACTATCGAGGCGGCGCGCACGGCGGCCATGTTCCGCCAGAAACCAACGGCCGCGCGCCGATTCCAGCAGCGCAGCTTCGATGGCCCGGTACTCGGTTTCGCTGTCGTCGATGGTGGCCGGTGATAGGCTCTGCATTGCCGTCCCAATTTTTCCACATATTTCTTTAGCCATACGCGATTCGCGGCTGATTCGGCCAAGGGTGTTTGGGTTCGCAGGGCTATGAAACGGATCAAGTGAGTCTTTGCGGTACCGGTTTGCCAGAGCGGGATTTGTGTTAGGTCTCGGCCTCGTCTTCAGGTTTTGAAAAAGGGTTACGTAGAATGGATGCGGCACGGCGCGCGCGGGCATTTAGTATCCGCGTTGCAGTGTTCTACGGCGCGCTGTTCGTGGTCTACGGCATGCACGTGCCCTATACGCCGGTTTGGCTCGATGGCCGCGGATTGTCAGCGGCAGAAATCGGCACGGTGATGGCCGCGCCCTTTTTTCTGCGGCTGCTGATTACGCCCGGCATTGCAATGGTCGCTGACCGAACGGGGCGGCACCGCATGGCGCTCATAGTGCTCGCCTGGGCCAGCCTCGCGGTGGTGTTGTTGCTGAGCCAAGCCCAAAGCTTCTGGCCCATCCTGCTGCTGACGGTACCGCTGATCGTCGCCTTCACAACCATTATGCCGCTGACGGAAACGGTTGCCGTGTCCGGCGTTCGTCATGCCGGACTCGACTATGGCCGGATGCGGCTCTGGGGCTCTCTGACGTTTTTGGCGGCAAGTTTTGCCGGCGGGTTTGCCGTCGCGCACTGGGGCAGCGGCATCGCAATCTGGCTGGTAGCGCTCGGATGTGCGTTGACAGTTATGGCAGCCCACGTCCTGCCGCGCGAAGCCCTCGCAACCGATGCGCCAGAACCCGATCGGGCGCCGTGGTGGCAAGCCGAAGAGCCGCGCATGCTTCTGCGCCAGCCGGCGTTTCTGGCATTTTTACTGGCGTCGGGCGGCGTACAAGCGGCGCATGCAACCTTCCTGACCTTTGGCACGCTGATCTGGCAGAAGCAGGGGCTGAGCGGCGGCTGGATCGGTGCGTTGTGGGCGATCGGCGTCTTCGCTGAGGTGGCGCTGTTCGCGGTATCGGCCTGGCTCGTCGAAACCTTTGGCGCAGCCGCTTTGTTGATGGCGGGCGCGGCGATGTCGATCGTGCGCTGGACGGCGATGGCGTTCAACCCCGGTCTCGCGGTGCTTGTGCCGTTGCAAATCTTGCATGGCGTCACTTATGGCGCGTCGCACATCGGTGCCATCCATTTCATCGGCAAGGCCGTTCCGTTGCGCGCGGCAGGAAGCGCACAAGCGCTGTACGCTACCGTCGCGGCAGGGCTGGCGATGGGCGTCGCCACGTTGATTGCCGGATGGCTCTATGCCCGCATCGGCGGAGCATCCTACGGCGCTATGAGCGTGATTGCAGCGATTGCATTAGCGGCAGCCCTTCAGCTTGGGCGGCTTTGGCCGGGAACGGAACTGATCGACGTGCGCCGCACGCCTGACTCTGTGGCGACGTGAGCCCAGCGATCAGCCCCACAATCCGCCCGCGGGTGGCGACATCATTCCATTGTGAATTGAAAACCCAGGCGCGCGATCTTGCGCCAGCAATAACGGCCCATCGAGATCAACCCAATCGGCATGTTGCGCCAGGATAAACGCAGGCGCGACCGCAAGCGACGTCGCGACCATCGAGCCGATCATAACCTTGAAATTCTGATTGCGGGCGGCCTGCAAAAGATCGTTCGCTGCGGTAAGCCCACCGGCTTTATCGAGCTTGATGTTGACGGCGCTATAACGCAGCCCGAGCTTGGGTAAGTCGGCGGCGGTGTGCACGCTTTCGTCAGCACAAATCGCTATTTTGTGCGGCCGTGGCAAGCCGAGCAGCGCGTCGTCGTTGCCGGCCGGTAGCGGCTGTTCGATCAACTCGACGCCGGCGCTGGCAGCAGCCTGCAAAAAAGGTATTAGCATGTCCGGCGTCCAGGCCTCGTTGGCGTCGACTATCAACCTTGCGTCAGGCCGCGCGGCGCGCACCGCAAGCATACGCTCTGGATCTCCTTCGCCGCCGAGTTTCAGTTTTAAGAGCGGCAAGTGTGGCACGGCCCGCGCCGCGGCGGCCAACTCAGCGGGCGTGCCAAGGCTGAGCGTAAAGGCCGTCAGAAGTGGCAGCAGCGGGCCTCCTCCCGCCCAGTCAGCAACCGTGGTGCCCTGCTGCTTTGCTTCCAGGTCCCATAGGGCGCAATCGAGCGCGTTGCGGGCGGCACCGGGCGGCAATTGTTTTTGCAGGTCCATCCGGTCGTAAAATTGAGCGCCTTCAATGGCGGCGATCACGCCTTCGACGGTCTCGCCATAGTGCGCATAGGGCACAGATTCGCCGCGCCCTGTGTGCGTGCCGTCACTCACCGTGGCGACCACGACGTTAGCGGCGGTCTTGGCGCCGCGCGAAATGACAAACGGATTTTTCAGCGGCCAGACTTCGTGGCGCGCGCTGATGTTGAGCCGGGGGCGTTGATCTTTCACGCGGGCACGCAGGACAAGCGCTTAGGTGATGCGGCCGCTGGCATGGGCCAGGAACAAGTAAACGCGGCCCGTATCGGAAATGAGATGGGTGTGCGCCAGCCGGCCAGTGGGGTCGCGGCCATCGGCTTCTTTCACGATACGCTCGAAGTCGCCAAGGTAGCGGGCGACGGTTTGCGCTAGGTCGGCGTCAGTCTTGACACGCGAGGCTACTTGATCGAATGCGCCGCGGGCGTCGGGCGCGTAAATGCTGCGCACCATAACGTTGCGCTGGCCGGCGCGAATGCGGTTCCAGATGGCGGATGCCGTTGCCGGATCAACCGCGCGTGCGATGACGCTGACATCAAGCCGGAAGGGTTCAGCCCGGGAGCGGGCAGGGGCCGCAGCTGCCGTCGCCACAGCGCGGGCTTCGGCTTGTGCTTCTTCGTCATGAGATGCGCGGGCGAGAAGATCACCCAGCGACCAGCCTTCGCGGCCTTCACCGCCCGCTGGCGTCGCACCGCG
>JAYUCQ010000167.1:0-2143 GCA_043740265.1 Hyphomicrobium sp. | reverse complement strand
CGCCTCCCTGTCGCGGCCGCCCGCACGAATGCTGTCGCTGATCTGGTAACAAAGTGTTCAGTGAGGATTGCAACATTGCGGGGAATACCAACAAATATCTCGGTATTTCCATGTCATGCGTCGGCGGCGGTCACGGAACTTTGACCACGCACTACGGCGTCTGCCAGATTGACGGCCGCTATTGCCGATGCATTGTAGCGCGCCGTTGCGTGGTCGGGCACGCGGGGTCGGCCTGAGCGGTGTCCGCTGATCCGCCGTCACGTCAGTCCTCCCCGGGGAGACAACAAGATGATCCGTTATCTGTCAGTCGCAGCCCTCCTGGCCGTCGGCGCAACCGCTGTTTATGCGCAGGGCGCGGGTGGGGCGGCGGCGATCAAGGAACGTCAGGCGGCCATGAAGTCGCAAGCGCAAGCCATGTATCGCGTGATACTGCCGATGATCAAAGGTGAAAAGCCGTTTGATCAGGCCGAAGCGGTCAATTCGTTCAAAGCCGTCGCCGAGAGCACCGCGAAGCTGAAAACTCTGTGGCCTGACGACAGTAAGACCGGCGGTGAAACGCGAGCCCTTCCCAAGATTTGGGAGACCAACAAGGATTTCATGGAGTGGATCGACCAAACCGTCGCCGACAGCAACGCGGTTCAGCCGACGGTGAAGGATCTCGCCAGCCTGAAGGGGGCATTCGACAAGGTCAATGAGTCCTGCAACGGCTGCCACAAGGACTATCGCCAGCCGCCAAAGAAGTAACGCCGCCGCTGTGGCCTGAAACGATCAGGGCGTGCGGGCTGGTCCCGCGCGCCCTTATCATTTGTCCGGGAATATCACTAGTGTCTGGCTAACTATCGAACAAATTCAATTGGTTGCCAATGGTGGGGTGTTCGGAAGTGGGCTGATCGTGCGAAAGGGCCTGTAGAATGGGCAGTTTCTCGAACAGCGTGAGCGAGAGGATCTGTAGCAAAGTGTAGAGCGAGGCGTCGAGGGCGAGGCGCTTCTTGACGATGGCGACGAGGACGTAGACCGACACGGCGATCCAGATTTGCGTCTTCACCGCGTTGACCGATGTCCCGTAGAACTTCTTGATGCGCAGATGCTGCTTGATCCACTTGAAGAACAGCTCGACTTGCCAACGGCTCTTGTAGAGCGCGCAGATGGTCGCTGCCGGCAGCGTGCGTTGGTTGGTGATGAACACCAGCCTCTTGCCGGTCTCGGCATCCTTGAAGCGGATACGGCGCAGATGCTCGCGATAATGCTGAGAGGTCTGGACGCCGCTGAGTCCGATGGTCTGATCGCAGATGATGCCGTTGGCGCGGTCGGACGGCGCGGAGTAGAGGCGCCGCGCATCCATGTTCGACTTGGCACGGGTGACGAAGAAAGCGCCGGCCTGATGCAGCACATTGAGCCGCTGGAAGTCGACGTAACCGCGATCCATCACGTAGATCGCGCCGGGCTCTGGCACCAGCATGTCGAGGGCATGGACATCGTGCAGCTTGCCGTCGGAGATGTGGATGAAGCTCGGGATATTGCCGCGCAGATCGAGCAGCGTGTGCATCTTCACGGCCGCTTTGGTGGTGCGAAAGTGCGCCCACGGAAAGACCGACAGGCACAAGTCGATGGTCGTGGAATCCAAGGCATAGACGCTGTTCTTGCGGTCGAGCCCCAGCTCAACGAGATCCTCGTCGGCGTAGAGTTTTCGAGCCTGGGCGATCAGCCGCTGCGCCAACTCGGCCCAGATGCGCCAGTCGCGTGTCTCGTTGGCGTCGGCCAGCGTCGAGCGCCGGACAGGGTCGCGAAAGCCCATGGCATAGAGCTTCCCGGCCTGGGCCGACAAACACGTCTCGATGTCGCGAAGGCTCTCGCGGTAGGTCAGCTGGGCGAACGCCATGGCTCGGTATTGCTCGCCGCACGTCAGCGTCCGGACGCGCACGTCGCCACCATAGCGGGCAACCAGCCGCGTGAACGTGCTCCACGGCACGAAGTCCATGAGCTGGGCGAACAGCGTCTTGCCGGCGTTCATGCGCACCTCCGGGGAAGTCCCCCTCGGAGCGTGCGCCGGCAAGTTCAAATCGACACCACCAATCTGAAGCCTGAAATCTGCAAAAAACAACGCCTTGAACCTGTCAACGCGTAAGTAAACCGGACACTAGTG
>JAYUCQ010000166.1:0-5288 GCA_043740265.1 Hyphomicrobium sp. | reverse complement strand
CTCGGCGTAAACCGCGTCGTCGTGGTCACGGGCGTCGATGGGATCAATCGTCAGCAGCGGCGTGCCACGCAAATCTGTGCGGCCCGTCATCGTTGGCGATTTGAGGTGCTCGCATTCGGCGATCACGCCCTCGGGGAAATCTTCAGGGATGCCGTGGGCATGAATGGCGATCAGAGAGATTTGGCGCTGGTCATCGGGATTGCCGAGACTTTCAAGAATAACAGCGCGTGGCACCGCCAAACGTCCTCGGCGCACGAGATCGAAGCGCACGAGGTCGCCGTCTTTGGCCGCGTTGCTGTCGTCAGGCAAAATGGCCCAACTTTTCATTTCTTTGCGTTCGATCGGTTCAATCGAGCCGCCGCCGCGCGTTGACGTCCGGTAGATGCCGAGCAGCCGGCGTTTTTCACGCGGCAGCTTTTTCACCGGCATTGCGTCGTAGGCGGCAGGCCCCGATTCTAGAAGTCCGCCGTTACGCGGCAGTTTGGTCAGCTTCGCCAGCACCCGGTCGCCAATGCCGATCTCGCCGTCGATGACACCGTCGGCAGGAAGCAAGCGCACGACCGGACGTTTGCCGTCGTCGTCCTCCCAGTGCAGCGGCTTGGCAAGAAGGTCACCATCGGCATCGCGGCCTGTGACTTCAAGCGTCGTCACCGGCGGCAGCTTGCCCTTTTCGCGCAGATCTTTTTTGTTGCCCGATAACGTGCCATCTTCCGCCATCTCGGCCAGCAGACGCTTCAACGCGATTTTAGCGCCGCCCGAAATGCCGAATGCGCGCGCGATCTCACGCTTGCCGGCTTTGCCCTGCGTCGAGTTCAGAAACTCGATGATCTGATGCTTTGCCGGCAGCCCGCCGTTGAGCGGATCGCGGGGCGCGCGTTTTTGCTTGCGGGGTAAGTCAGTTTTTTTAGCCAAGAGGTGTGCCCGTAGGTTGCGTGAGGTGACCGGCCATTTTCGCGGGCCGATGTCAAGGTTAACCGCGCAGGCCGCGGCCGTCTGCTGGGCCAGAAGCGCCGCGCGTACTACAAAAACCCCAAACACAAGCAGTAGTCGCCAAATCCATCATGCGTCTCCCACGATGAGTATGCGGCCGCCCGGAGGGGGCGGGGATAACTTTCCTGGATTTATTTCGAAAAACTATTCGTGAGCCGTTGTGACCGCGGGGATAAGTGCGCTTAACTAAGACCCTCCGCGCCGGCTTTCACGACATCACCAGCGACAGAAACATTCAATTGTGACTAACTATTTCCTTTCAATTGCGTCAGGTGGGGGCTTGTAACGATTCAAGTATTCTTCAAGTTCACCGGCCTTGCGGGAGACTTCCAGGCAACGACCTTGGTGCTTGAAAGTGAGTGCCAATATCCCAGCGTCGGTAAGATCACCTTTGAAAGCTGTCGTAAGTTGTTCGAGCATTCTTTTGCTGTCTTCGGCCGGGAAATGCTCAAGCACATCTAGTGCCAAGGCGAATGCTGCAAACTTGTCTGCCGAGGACATCATTTCAGTGGCGGCATCGTTGAGTCCACGGGCTCTCAAGGCCGTTGCGACGGTATCTGAATACGCGGCACAAATGAGAAATTTTGTACTCGGAGGAGCAATTTTTTCGGCCGACGCCGATGTTCCCGCTGAAATTAGGCTAAGTGCTGCGGCAGCTACAGAGCGCAATGTCATCACTACTCTGTTCCGCCAACTACTTTTCGAGCGCGACAACAATAAGGTCGTCTGACTATCGACACCGTGCGGCAGCGAGTGTGCGGAGTTAGGATCAAAATTTAGTGGAAAGGGCATAGCAATTTTTTGACCTCACACCTTCGCCTTGGCCGCCGCTTTCTTAGCCGGAGCTTTTTTCGCGGGTGCTTTCGCGGCCGGCGTTTTGGCTGCCGCAGCTTTTTTTGTTGCCGCCGGTTTTGCGTCTGTCGCGTCAGCCTTCGCAGCCTTTGGTTTGGCCGCCGCTTTTGGAGCAGCCTTCGCCCCGCGTTTGACCTTCTTGCCGCCGCCGTTGGCGATGCGCTCGGCAAGCAACGCGACGGCTTCCTCAACCGTCAAGTCAGCTGGGGCTTTCGCTTTCGGCACCGTGGCGTTGACCTTGTTGTGTGAAACGTACGGCCCGTAGCGGCCATCCAAAACTTGAATCTTGCCGCCTTCGCCCGGGTGCTCGCCTAAGTCTTTCAACACGGTTGGAGCATTGCGCTGGAAACGGCTTTTGCCGCCGCCCGCGCGTTTCTCCGCCAGCAGCGTCACAGCGCGGTTGAGACCGATCGTGAAAACTTCTTCCATGCCTTCGAGATTGGCATACGTGCCGTCGTGCAAAATAAACGGCCCATAGCGTCCAAGCCCGGCGGTGATCACCGTTGCGGTCTCTGGATGCTGGCCGACTTCACGCGGCAGCGACAGTAGTTGTAGTGCGCGCTCAAGATCGAGCGTGCCGGCGTCAACGCCCTTCGGCAAACTCGAGCGTTTGGGTTTTTCGTCGCCCTCGGCTTCGCCCAACTGCACGTAAGGCCCGAACCGGCCGGTGCGCAGCGTCACGGCAACGCCGTCGTCGTTGAAGCCCAGCACCTTGCCATCTAGAGCCGCCGCTTCGGCACCATCGCCCGTCTGTGCCAGCTGACGCGTGAAACGGCACTCGGGATAATTTTCGCAACCGATGAAGGCGCCGAATTTGCCCGATATCTTCAAGCTCAACCGGCCGGTGCCGCACTTTGGGCAGGCGCGTGAATCGCTGCCGTCTTCCTTTGCCGGGAAAATGTGCGGGCCGAGCATGTCGTTCAGCGCATCGAGCACTTGGCTGACGCGCAAATCCTTGATCTCGGCCACGGCACCCGTGAAGTCGCGCCAGAAATCGCGCAAGACGGCTTTCCATTCGAGTTCGTTGTTGGAAATGAGATCGAGTTTTTCTTCGAGGTCGGCTGTAAAATCGAACTCGACGTATTTCTTGAAGAAGCTTTCGAGAAACGCAATGACGAGGCGGCCCTTGTCTTCGGGCACTAAGCGCTTCTTGTCGATTTTGACGTAATCGCGATCAACGAGCACCGCCATTGTCGACGCGTACGTCGACGGCCGGCCGATGCCGAGTTCTTCCATGCGCTTCACCAGTGTCGCCTCTGAGAACCGCGGCGGCGGTTGCGTGAAGTGCTGATCGGCGTCGATCTGCTTGTCTTTCAGGTGCTCGCCAGCGGCCAGCGGCGGCAACCGGCGGCTGTCGTCGTCGTCGCCCTCGGTGTCGTCTTTGCCCTTTTGAATAGCGCGATACTTGTCGTCACGGCCCTCTTCATAGACCTTAAGGAAGCCGTCAAACGTGATGACGGAGCCGTTGGCGCGCAGTCCGTAGTCCGTGCCGTTGCGGCCCTTGACGGCGATTTCAGCAACCGTCTGCTCGAGGTCGGCTGGCGCCATTTGACTAGCGATCGTGCGCTTCCACACAAGATCATAAAGCGCGGCCTGATCCTTATCGAGATGCTTCCTGACCTGATCCGGCTTACGCTGCGGATCGGTCGGGCGGATGGCTTCGTGGGCCTCCTGCGCGTTCTTGGCTTTGGTTTTCCACTCGCGCGCGAACGGTGTGTATTGCCGCCCGTACTCAGCTGAAATCATATCGCGGATGTGGGCAACGGCCTCGGGAATAATCTGCACGCCATCGGTTCGCATGTAGGTGATGAGGCCGACGGTCTCGCCGCCGATATCGACGCCTTCATAGAGCCGTTGGGCGATCTGCATGGTCTGCTTGGCCGAGAAGCCGAGCTTGCGCGACGCGTCCATTTGTAACGTCGAGGTTGTGAACGGCGGATAGGGATTGCGCTTCGCGGCTTTCTTCTCAACCGAGACGATTTTGAAATCCTGCTTTTCAATCGCGGCTTTGATTGCCGTGGCGCTGGCCTCATCCTTGATGTCGAGTTTCTTCAGCGTCGTGCCGGAAATCGCCGTCAGCCGGGCTTTGAACTCTTCGTTCTTGGCGGTCGCAAGGATGGCTTCGACGGTCCAGTACTCGTCGGTGCGGAAGGCTTCGATCTCGGCTTCGCGATCACAAATGAGCCGCAGCGCCACCGACTGAACCCGGCCGGCGGAGCGTGCTCCGGGCAGCTTTCGCCACAGCACCGGCGACAGCGTAAAGCCGACGAGATAGTCGAGCGCGCGCCGCGCCAAATAGGCCTCAACCAGCGGCTGATCGATCTGGCGCGGTTCTTTCAGCGCGGCTAAAATCGACTGCTTGGTGATGGCGTTGAATGCCACCCGCTCGATCTCGGTGCCCTTCTTGATAGCTTTCTTCTGGTGCAGGATTTCGAGCAGATGCCAGGAAATGGCCTCGCCCTCGCGATCAGGGTCGGTCGCCAGGATCAGCTTGTCGGCGCCCTTCAAGGCGTCGGCGATTTCACGCATGATCTTCTGCGACTTAGGGTCAACGTCCCAGTGCATCGTAAAGTCGTTGTCCGGCTCAACGGAGCCATCCTTGGCGGGCAAATCGCGGACGTGGCCATAGGAGGCGATGACCTTGTAGCCCGGCCCCAAATACTTGTTGATGGTCTTGGCTTTGGCGGCGGATTCGACGATGACAACGTTCATCTCGCGCTTTCGCTCCTCGGCGGGCATACCCGCCCCGGTTGATCGGTAAAGCGTGTCTTCCGGCGCATTTGGGTGGGCCGGGAACATGGTTGATCGCCGCAGCCCTGTCAAATCGGCCTTAAAATCAATCAGGGATAGATCGTCTTGGTCCAGTTGCAATCTCTTAGGGAATACATTAACCGTTAAGCACAACTTAATGGTGTACGATATTGGAGATTTAGATGGATGCGGGTCCACTCAAGTCGGAGAGCGAGAGAAGCAATTCGGCGGTTGAGCGCGTGGAACGGCTCTCTTACTTGGCAGATATGGTGGGAGAAATGCAAGATCTTGCTGCCCGCGAAGGTTGTGTAACCCTTGCCGGGCTGCTGGCGCTGTCTCACGCCGAGGCCCAGCGGCAGGTGTCTGGCTCGAAGACGCCAAGCTGACTTGCACGCGCTGACCGGCTCGCTGGCGAAAATCAGGTCAAGTCACGCCGGGCAATCAATCCAGTGCCAGGCCGCGATATCCGCCCAGCGAGATCCAACTCCATCAGCGCAATTTGCACGGCGCGCGGGCTGAGGCCTGTGGTTTGCATAACGGCATCAATATCGACGGGTGCCGGACCGAGCGCGTCGAGCACCGTTTGATAATCCCTATCGCCAATGGACGGCTGCACGCCTTGAGGCGGCACGGCGGGTTCGACAGGCTGCCAATGAAGCCGAGCTGGACCCTCGCGCAAGCCTGAGACAGGCTCC
>JAYUCQ010000165.1:0-5291 GCA_043740265.1 Hyphomicrobium sp. | reverse complement strand
CAACTTGTGATTGGACGATGGGAGACGATCCGTTAGCGTTTCCTCACGTTGAGTATTTAGCATCAACCAGAATTGCGGGGTTCTGATTTTAACGGGGGCGAACATGCCGTCTCAGTGGGATCGACTCTGCGAAATTCTCGAGCGTGCTGAAACAATGCCCGCCAAACATCAATCGGCTTACCTGCAGTCTGCGCTGACTACTCTCGCCTTTGAATGTCACGCCGCCACTAGGGCCGCGAGTGATCTGCGGTCCATGCCCTCTAAAATGAAGAAGAAAACCAACGGCCACAAGCCGCGCAAGAAGCGGCGCGCCGCTATTTGAACTTGGCATCGCCGACGGCGGCCAACATCTCCGGTCTGCGGAAATAAATCGCCCGGCCCATGCGGATTGGCGGATAGCCGCGAATGAGCACGATCTGCTCGTCTGCGCGCAAGCCTTGCACGATCTCATGCGGCAGGATCAGCGGCCGTTTCTGCAGCGAGAACGATTGCGTGCCCTTGCCCGCTGCCGACGGACTTAACGGGCCAAACAACAGCGAAGTGCCATGCGATTGGTTTTCGACCCTGATGGTTGTATCACCGCAGCGCTCCGAAAGATGCTTTGCCGTCTCCATGGATTTGACCGCAGCATAGCTGACCAGCGACACGCCTTCGAACCAGCTCGTCGCTCCCTCTTTGCCGAAGTGATGTTCCAGCTGGCCGACGCTTTGATAGAGCAGCATCAGTGTGATGCCGTATTTTCGGCCGCGATCGCGGGCTTCTTCCAAAATGTTCATACGGCCGAGCAGGTCTGATTCATCGAGACAGAATAAGACGCGCTGGACGTGACGTCCTCCCGCCTGAACCATGGCGCGCATCAGGCTGCCGATGATCACCCGGCCGACAGCGGGATAGCTTTTGAGGATTTCGCCGGGGACTTGGATAAAGACATCGAGTGCCCCGCCCGGCAAATCCGAGGCTTCAAACGTCGATCCTGCCGCCAGCGCGGCGTAGGGCTCCAGCGACAGCCATTGCGTATTCATTGCAACGGTCGAGGCAATCCCTGTAAACGTCTGATCGGCCATGCCGACGAACGGGGCCAGCGTCTCACGCACCAGCCGCACGTTTGTCTCTGAGACAATCTCTTTCAGACGGGTTTTAAGTTCGGTCTCCGACAGCGATGTCAGGCTGCGCAGCCCGCGGAGCGTGCGGTCATATTCGAAAGCATCGCTGGTCAGCACGGTCAGCAACAGGCCGGTCATCAGGTTATGGGCTTGTGCCTGGAAATACTCGGCAGCACCACCGTCTTTGCCCGAGCCTTCGCCACAGAGAAGTTTGGCGAACGCCACCGCATCCGCTTCCTGGTTACGGCTGTGCAGCAAGGGGGCAAGAACGTTGAAGCCTTGGACGGACTCTAGCGGCGCGGTTGGGTCGAGCACAACAATCCGGCGGCGCGGTGTGAGGCGGCCACGGGCCGCTTGCACCAGCGTCGCCACCTCGCACGCAGGATCGAGCACGACCATGGAGCCGGTGTATCTGAGCGCCGTCGGTACCACGCTGGACGTGGTCTTGAAACCGCCGGAGCCGGCAAACATCAGCATATGGGTTGATTCAAAATTGAGTTTGAAAGTCGCGAGTGCGGCACGGCCGCCCTGTCCCCAGGTTGCTTTCATTTTGGGGTCGAAGGCGAGCCCAGGGATAGCCTTTTCGAGATCGGGCCGGGCGCACTCGCCGATCACCACTTCACCATCGGGGGGCAAGAGGTGAGCGGCGGCCTCAAGTCTCATCCACGTCGCATCGCCAAAGCCGCCTTGCGCGATGCCTTGGAAGTCGAGTGTGCTGCCCACCGTGCGCTTCAAAAGCAGCGCGACCAAAACCGCAGACGTGACAAGTCCGGCGTAGAGCACAGGATCAACATCGGTGAGCCGGAGGAAGAACCGCCGACCGGGAGCGGGCGGTGCAAGGAACGGCCCGAAACGCGCGGCCGCGAGCGCCCACAGCATCGCGGTTAAAATCAGCGCGCATAGGCAGACGATCCGGCGCGACACACCCTCGGCAAATGTCAGCAGAACGCCGGCCGCCGGGCCGAGGACCAGAAGACCAAACAGTGCCGCCGGGTAGATGTCCGGCGGCGACCAGCCCAGCGGATAGGTTGGCGGATAAAGGGCAAGCAGCGTCAGGGCGGTCACGGCTAAGACCGCCACGGCACTGAGTACGACCGGTGCCTCGCGTTTAGCCCTTGTCATCAGACTGGCGTGCTTCCCCCGCAAACGCGCGGCCCACCTCGCGCAAGTGCTGTTGCTCGCCCGGATCGCGGGCGGCATCACCATGCGTGATCAGCAACCCAAGAAGCGCCATGGCATCGACTTGGCCAAGACCGGCCTTGATGATGAGACCACCGAGCTGGATCTTATGCCGGGTATCGGCTTTACGCTGACCGGTCATGCGTTGGCCCCGCTCCCTCTCAAGACGCTTCAGTGCGCTTTCGAGGCGCACGATCACCCGGCACCGCGTTCCGAAATCGCTGCGCCACGTCCTTCAACGCCTCTTCGAGGACGCCAGCGTCGGCATCAATCAGATGAAGACCGGCGCGCTCGCACAAAAGCCCGATGGTCTCACGGCGCTTGCGCATCATCGTTGTGCGCTTGGCTTGCAGCGCTTCGATCTGCTTGTCGATGGTGGTGAGCACGGCGCTTTGCGCCTTGGCCTGCTTTACGGGATGCGTCTTGGTCATCTGTCCTCGTTGAGAGTTTTTAACGCGCACCCAGTTGCACGCAAAACACTACCTCGACACAGCGACTCAGGATACGAACACTTCTGACGTGCATTGCATTGCGCGTCAAGAAAAAGTGTGAGAAAGTCCGGATGGCGCAATTATGCAATCTTTGGCGATTGCTGTTGCGAGTGCGCGTTAACGATTTTGACATGACCCAATGGCGATTGCGCACTTCTCCGCAAGTTTCATTACGGCCGGGCGCAGCCCGGTAGCGGCTGCCGCCTACCGGCATCGCACCGAGATGACCGACCGCACGATCGCGGCGACGTGGTCGTTTACGCGTGAAACGGATCTTATTCATGCCGAGATCAGCGTACCGCTCGACGCGCCGCAATGGATCCTGAACATTGTCTCATGGGAAAGCGCTTCAAAGAGCAGCGAGCAACTTTGGAATGAAGTCGCCGCGCAAGAAAAACGCCGCAATGGCCAGCACGCCCGCGAGTTTGTCATTGCGCTGCCGCGAGAACTGATGCGTGCGCAAAACGTCGCCCTGGTGCGTGAGTTTATCGACGCGGAATTCGCCGCCAAGGGGATGATTGCCGACTGGGTCTATCACGACAAACCCGGCAATCCGCACGTCCATGTGATGCACACCTTGCGGGTGATTGGGCCTACCTGCTTCGGCGCCAAACGCATTCCGTTGCGCGATGAGACAGGCGGGGTCCGCCGTCACAACGGCGTGCCGTTGTACCGGCCCTTGATCGGCACGCGCGAGGATTTCAAAGCCCTGCGGCTGGCCTGGGGTACCACGGCCTCAAGACATCTTGCTTTGGCCGGACATGGCGCAGTTGTCGAGACCCGGTCATTTGCAACGCTGGGCTTAGAGCTGCCGCCATCGATCCATCGCGGGCCGTCGGTGACGGCGCTTCGCGGCAAGTCCAAACCCTGCGGCGTCGATCTGTTTATCGGCCTCGACACGACCACCACGGCCGCCAAGATCATCGCCAACCCAGCGCTGCTCCTCGACGTCTTCACCGTCGAGAAAGCCACCTTCTCGGCCCGCGACATCGCCCGCGCCGTGCAGCGCTACAGCACGGACAAAGCCGCGTTCGATCTGATCCTCGCCAAAGTGATGGCGTCACCCGAGTTGGTCACGCTGCGCCCCGATGTTCACGATGCCGATACGGGTCTCCGCGTCGCGCACGCGGTCTATTCGTCGGCCGCCATGGTTCGGCTTGAAGCCAACATGGTCTCGGGTAGCTTGAGACTGAAAGCGACAAACCGTCATCGCCTTCACCAGGGGCGTCGTGCAGTGTTGCGAACGGTCGCAGCGAGCGGCGCGGCAAGCGCCGCGATCACTTTGTCGGACGAACAACGCCAAGCCGTCGCCCACATCACCGGAGCCGAAGGGATTGCCGCCGTCGTCGGTATCGCCGGTGCCGGTAAATCCACCATGCTCGACGCGGCGCGCGCGGTCTGGACCTCGTCCGGCAAGCGCGTCCTCGGTGCAGCACTGGCGGGCAAAGCCGCTGAAGGCTTGCACCGGTCGTCGGGGATCCCAAGCCGCACCATCGCCGCTTGGGAATACGCCTGGGCCCAAGGCCGCGACCGTCTCACCACCGGCGATGTTCTCGTACTGGATGAAGCCGGGATGGTCTCATCCAAACAAATGGCAGCGCTAGTTTCAGCAGTCGAGGCGGCAGGCGCCAAGCTCGTGCTCGTCGGCGACGCTGCCCAGCTGCAGCCGATCGAAGCCGGAGCTGCCTTCCGCGCGATTGTCCAACGGATTGGTGCGGCGGAACTGACCGCCGTCCGCCGCCAACGCACTGGCTGGCAGCAGCAGGCGACGCAGGATTTGAGCCAAGGCAACGTACGTCGCGCGTTAGCTGCATACGATGCGGCGGGTTTTATCCATCAACCTGCGACACGGGCAGAGGCCATTGCTGAGATCACCCGCAACTATCTGACGGCGTGCACCACGCGGCCGGTGTCAGAGACTCTGATCCTCGCCCACAGCAACGCCGATGTCTTGGCGTTGAACGCGGCCGTCCGCACGGCGCTCAAAGACCGTGGCGATCTTGCAGGCGAGCAGCCCTTCATAACAGCGCGCGGGCTGAGGTCATTCGCAACCGGTGACCGCATCCTGTTCCTCGAAAACCGCCGCTTACCGTCGAAAACTGGCGCGGCCGATCCCGTGGCGGTCAAAAACGGCATGCTTGGAACCGTCGTCGCAGCGGCGAACAACGTCCTGAACGTCGCGATTGATGGTGGCGGGGGTGTCACCTTCGACGCGGTAACCTATGCCCACATCGACCACGGCTATGCCGCCACTATTCACAAAAGCCAGGGCGTCACCGTTGACCAAACCCTCGTCCTGGCTGCCCCGACCATGGACCGCCACCTCGCCTATGTGGCGCTGTCCCGGCATCGCGAGACGGTGACGCTCTACGCACCATCAGAAAGTTTTGCCGAGCGCCCACTCGAAGCGGCGTTGAGCCGCTCGGGCGCGAAGTCTTCGACCCTGGATTACACCCGAGACGACGTGTTGCGTCTGCGCGGGTTTGAGTCGCTTGGCGAGATTGTCGATGCGCTCCGC
>JAYUCQ010000164.1:0-2166 GCA_043740265.1 Hyphomicrobium sp. | reverse complement strand
CAAGCAGGTGCAGTCCGTCGCCATGCAGGAACATGTAAGAAAACAGCGTATCGCGCTCGGGGATGGCGATTGCATCGGCCGACAAAGGCGCGTGACCGCCGATGACGTGAACTTGGAACAGCTCCTGGGGAACGATGGCAAAACTCGATACGAACGCCGATTCCGCCGAGCCGTTGACGCCTTCGATAATGTAACAGAGCACGTTGAAGACGATGAGCCCGACCGTCACATACTGGAAGCGGATAGATTTCAGCGGATTTTCGTCTCCGATCGGAACGAACACGCGGCGCATTCCTTTTATGGCGGCGCTGGCCTTCTATGGCAGCCCTGGCGGCGGTCTCTGATGCGTTCGAAACGAGGATGCCGTATTAACGATTCTTGCCAGGCACCCAAAGCACATCGGCTTTGCCGTGATCGTTGACATAACGGCCGGCAACAAACAGGAAATCTGACAGCCTATTGATGAATTTGAGTGCCGCCGTGCTCACAGACTCGTTTGGCAATGCCGCCAATTGCACCATCTCGCGTTCGGCCCGGCGGCTGACGGTGCGCGCCACATGCAGGGCGGCAGCAGCCGGCGTTCCGCCCGGTAAAATGAAAGATTTCAGCGGCTGCAGTACCGCATTCAACTGGTCAATTTCATTCTCTAGCCGTTTGACCTGAGCGTCTGTCATGCGCAGCGGCTCATACGGCAGCTTTTCACCGCGATCAGGAACGCAAAGATCAGCGCCAAGGTCGAACAGGTCGTTTTGAATGCGCAGCAGCATTTCGTCGACCAGCGCATCGCCTCCGGCCAGATGAATGCGCACCATGCCGATTTGAGAATTGGTTTCGTCAACAGTGCCGTAGGCCGCGATCCGCGGCGATGTTTTTGGCACCCGCTCGCCCGAACCCAACGCGGTGGTGCCGGCGTCGCCGGTTTTGGTGTAGATGCGATTGAGGACAACCATTGAGAACCCTATCGATCGGGATTGCGGTACGGGATTAGTGCTTCAGGAGCAGCGCGTACGCTACAATGACGACGATTGCGCAAAACTGAAGGCCAACGCGCCAGCGCATCAGTTTTTGGCTCAAGTTCGGGCTGGTGCCCGTCAGCATGGTCCTCAACCCGAGCAAAAGCACGATCAGGACAGCGATTACCGCGATCGTAGACCCGTAATAAAGCAGCGTCTGCATAGCGTTGTCCTGGGCATGAAATTGGCTTCTCGATCACGTCTTGCTTAAGCTTATGGCGTTTGACCAGCAATGGCCATTGCGTCACGCTCGTCAACCGGCCGCATTAGCGATGCCACCAAGGAATTTCAGTGGCTTCGGCCCGTTCAAGCCGGGATGGCACGCATTACGCAAATGATAATTGCCTCGCACAATAAAAGCCTTATTTTTACAGCGTAGAATCGTCTGAGGTCTGGGGCATTGGCGCTGGATTTTGGGTCAACCCGGACAGTTTTCATTGCGGCTTCGATTACGAGCGGCTGACTTGATCCAACCGCCCGCCTGCTTCCACGGCAGGGCGGCGCTGGCCGCTCTGTCTCTTTTGATGTTGGCCGGGTTGCCGGCAGCTGCCGTGCGGGCCCAGCCGGCGCAAACGGCCGCGCCCGAAGATGCAGCCCGTGCGCTTGAAGCCAAGCGCAAGGCCCTCGAAGATACCGAAAGCAAAGCCAAGGCTCTGCAGGGCGACGTCGCCGATCTGGATGCCGAGCGCGAGCGCCTCAATGGCCGGCTGCTTGAAACGGCGGCTTTGATCCAAAAAAGCGAAGCTCAGCTGACGGCCATCGAAGGCCGGATGTCGGAACTTGAGCAGCAAGAAAAGATCGTCCGCGGATCTCTTGGCGAGCGCCACGGGCAAATCGCGACGCTTCTCGGCGCTTTGCAGCGTATGGGCCGCAATCCGCCGCCAGTTTTGATCACCCGGCGCGAAGACGCCTTAAAGATGGTGCGCAGCGCCATGCTGCTGTCGTCGGCTTTCCCGGATCTGAAAAATCAGGCCCTCACACTCACCGAGCGGCTGGATGATCTGGTGCGCGTCATGGCTGATATCCGCTCCGAAGGCGAGCGTCTGCAATCCGAGACCGACCGGCTGAACGAAGCCCGCACGCGGCTGGCAAGCCTGATGGAAGCCAAAAAGCTGACCATCGCTGACCGTCAGTCGGAATTAATAGCGGTTCG
>JAYUCQ010000163.1:0-5339 GCA_043740265.1 Hyphomicrobium sp. | reverse complement strand
ACCTCGGCGGAGCGCGCCGACATGGTCGAGATGCTGACATCATCGACGCCGGGCGTTTCGAGAAGCTGGGTGCGGATTTCATTCCATTGTTCGAGGCTGGTGAATTCAGCGACAAAGGCGACGTCTTCGGTTCCTTGAACGAGTGGCGCGGCGCCAGCTGACCACGCGGGCGCGGCCGGCGTCAGACCTGCCTCTTGGCCGGTGCCCATTCCTAATCCAGAGCCTTTGGCGGCTTTCCAGCGGCCTTCGAGAACGCCCAGAGCCACAACGGCCGCCAGTTCGGCGGTGTAGCCGAGATCGCCGCCAGATACGCGATAGGTCCGCTTTAAAATAAACGGCCCGACCGCGTCCTGGCCGGTCAGCGTGACAAGCACTTTCTTGGCCGTCAAATCGGTTTCGAAAATGGCTAGAACGATATGGTTTGTCTTGTATTCGCTCGTCAGAATGCGCAGGCCGTTGTCGTCGCCCTCGGCCAGCATTTTTACGGTGTCGCTGTGGATCACCGTCTTCAAGTCGTCGAGCTTGACAGGCGTCAGCGTGTGCACAAGATCGAGGCCGGTCCAGGCGGCGCGCCAGGGACCTTTATCGGATTTGGAATCGGCTGGATTGCCTTGGCGGATGACAGGGACGACGGTCACCGGCTCGGCCTGAGCTTCAACATACGGCACGCCTTCGCGCTGAAGGGCTTGGCGAACGGCGTCCGGCTGAAACGAAAAATCGAGGCTGGCGATATATTCGGTCGGTGAATTGCGTTCCGACCGGACCGAGACACCGGAGATCATGTCGGCGGGTTTGACATTCGAAAGCCGCGAGATTTGTTTATATGCCGTGACCGGCACAATGCGTTTCAGCAGAGAGCGGAACGCCGCTTTCTGGCCGTCGGCAAGGGCTTTGTCCTTGGCTGCAACGGCGTCTTTGTCGGCCGCTTCAACAGGGTAGTTGGCGATCGTGAAGGCGTCCGTTGCGCGCGCGGCTGCGGCCGGATTGGCGGACACTGAAGCCATCAGGACTATAAGGCCGCTTGCAACCCAACGTGGCCCAAATGATTGCGCGGTTGATCGCAAGTGGTTTCCCTCGACGTCGTTGAAAGTGCCGGTGCCGCTCATAGGTACCGCTCACAGGCCACAAGAGCTATCCGGCGTTGCCGCCCATGGTGCCAGCTGCTACGACCCCCACGACGCCCTGGCAATGGGGCAAAAGTGAGTTTAAAGGGCTGCCAACAGGCGCGTTTCCTGTGCCCGCGACCAACACCCGCCCAGATCCTTATGAGAACCAATGGCCACGCCAAAAGATCAAAAAGCCGCAACGATGACCTACGCTGAAGCCGGGGTCGATATCGATGCCGGAAATGCGCTCGTTCGCGCCATCAAACCCTTGGCCAAGGCGACCAGTAGACCCGGTGCAGACGTCGACCTCGGCGGCTTCGGCGGCCTGTTCGATTTAAAACGCGCCGGCTACAAAGACCCCATTCTGGTTGCCGCCAACGACGGCGTTGGCACGAAACTCAAAATCGCGATTGATACCGGACGCCACGCCACGATTGGCATCGATCTGGTGGCGATGTGCGTCAACGATCTCGTGGTCCAGGGCGCAGAGCCCTTGTTCTTTCTCGACTACTTCGCCGTCGGCAAGCTCGACGTTGCGACGGCGCGCGATGTCATTGCTGGCATTGCCGATGGCTGCAAGCTGGCCGGGTGCGCGTTAATCGGCGGCGAAACCGCTGAGATGCCAGGCATGTACAAAGCCGGTGACTACGATCTCGCAGGCTTCGCCGTCGGCGCTGTGGAACGTGGCGAGATTTTGCCCAGAGGCGATATTGCAATCGGTGACATTCTGATCGGACTGCCGTCTTCAGGCGTGCATTCGAACGGCTATTCGCTGGTGCGCAAGCTCGTCGAGCGGGCTGGCGTAAGGTGGGACAGTCCGTTTGCAAAGGCGAAGACTTTTGCCGATGTCCTGATTGAGCCAACGCGCATTTACGTGAAGCCGTTGCTGGCCGCGATCCGCGCCACCGGAGGCGGTGGACCGAAGGGAGCGATCAAGGCGCTGTCGCATATTACCGGCGGCGGTTTGGCCGAGAACCTGCCGCGCATCATGCCGGATCACGCAGCAGTGCGGATCGATCTCACGGCGTGGACCCAGCCCGCAATCTTCGGCTGGTTACAGAAAACCGGGGCGCTCGACGATGCGGAAATGCTGCGGACGTTCAACTGCGGCATCGGCATGGTGGTGATTGCCGACAAGGCGCGCGCAGCCGACGTCGTCGCAGCGTTAAAGGTGGCTGGCGAGCACCCCATTGTCATCGGCGACGTTATTGCGCCGTGGGGCCAAAAGTCCGACGCTAAGGGCAAAGGTGAAGCCAATGCGGTGAAGGTTGACGGGCAGTTAGCGACCTAAGCTGTTTTCAGAGCCGCCATAGGCCAGCGCGCGGACAGCACTCCAGTGCGGCCTACCGGGCGTCGGCTGCCTGATTGTGGCTATATCTAAGGTCCCACAATCGTTCAGACCTCAGTCGGCACCTCTAACGCCATCATTTACGAGCATTCCGTGTTACACTCGAGCGCTTGAAACACCTGCACCTGTGTGCCGCCCAATGCCAGCTTTTGTGTCAAATTCAGAAACGACCTCGCTCGGCGCAGAGACCCGCCAGATTGCGATGATGGTTGGCGCAATTGCGCTCATTCATTTCGTCATCGAAGCCTTCATCATGGGCTTCCTGTCGAACTGGAATCTGACACGTCACGTCGTTGTCGAGGGTCTGGTCGATTGTACGCTGCTGACGATGCTCTCCAGCCCGCCGATATATATATGGGTCGCGAGGCCGTTCATTTTGTCGGCACGGAATTCGGAAGCAGCGCTGGCACGCGAACTGCATTCACAGTCCCATCAAGCCCGGCAGCTCGAGGCGGCGCTGGCGGATTTGAAACACTCCCTCGATCAAAATGAGGATTTGCGGCTGAAGCTGCAGAAATCCAACGATCAGGCGGCCGATGTCAATGAGCGCACCTTGCAGCGAATCGGTGCAGACTTGCACGACGGCCCGGCGCAATTGCTGACCTATTCACTGATGCGGCTCGGCAAATTTTCTCCGCTGGTGGAGGTCACCGACGGTGCCAAGGGCAAAGAAGAACTCAATTCTATGCGCATCGCACTGACCGATACTCTGACTGAAGTCCGCAACATTTCGCGCGGTCTTTCATTGCCGCATCTCGAAGACGTGACACTGGAACAGACCATATTGCTGGCGGTGACGCTGCATCGCGAACAAACCGGCGGCAGGGTTGAATTGACGACAACGGCGCTACCAAACCCCGTGCCGCAGGCTGTGAAAGTTTGCGTCTACCGCGTAGTGCAGGAATCGCTGACCAATGGCTATCGCCACGGCAAAGGCATAGATCAGAAAGTAGCATGCAGCTTCGATAAAGTTCTGAACCTCGAAATTTCGGATGCCGGTCCGGGCTTTGAATTAAAGACTGAAAACTCCGTAGGTCTCGGGCTATCCGGCATGCGATCCCGCGTTGGCGCGTTGGGCGGCACATTAGACGTCATCTCATCGCCGGAAACCGGCACAGAAGTTAAAATTCAAATCGACATCGATAAATTGCGGGTAAGGGAAATCACTCATGTCTAAAAAATCGCGTGTCGTTGTTGTCGATGATCATCCCGTCGTCCGGCGCGGTATCAGCGCGACGTTCGCCGAGGAGAGTGATTTTGAGGTGGTCGGCGAAGGCGCCTGCGCTGATGATGCCATCGCGCTCGCTAAAGACAAGCGCGCTGATTTGATCCTGCTCGATGTGACGATGCCGGGCGGCGGCGTCGAGGCTGCAGCAGCAATTTCCCAAATGCGCCCCGACGCGGCGATCATTATGCTGTCGATACGCGAGGATCTGACAACGGTGCGGGCGGCACTCAGAGCCGGAGCGCACGGCTATATTTCAAAAGGTGTGGCCGGCGACGATCTCATCGCGTCAGCGCGCCGGGTGATGGCTGGAGAGCGCTACGTCTCTCCCGAACTCGCCGCCCGCTTGATTTCGGAAGGTAGCCAGCCGCAAGACACCGCTGCTGGTCATGTGGCATTGAGGGCGGCTCTGACGCAGCGCGAGCGTCAAGTTTTTGATTTGCTTGGCGAAGGCTTGAGCAATCTGGAAATCGCCACCCGCGTCGGTTTGAGCGAGAATACCGTGAAGCACTACATGACACCACTGCTGCATAAACTCGGCGTCCGCAATCGCACCGAAGCGGCCTTGCTGGCCCAGCGCCGCGATAGCCAAAAACTCTAGCGTCTGCTGCCAAAATACCAGCGATGGACGATGTGCCCTGCGGATTTCCCGGTGACGACATCGGACAACCGCCTGCACGGCAAAATTAACGAATGAGCTTGGCTTTAAAGCCATCTGCTGATGCATGTTGCACGCTGGCCGTGCTATGGCCTCGGCCATGACCTACCAAAAGACGACACAACCGAAACAGCACGCCGCTAAAAAGCGCGTCGCCATTCTCATCTCTGGCCGCGGCTCGAACATGATGAGCCTGGTCGAGGCCGCACGCGCGCCGGATTTCCCGGCTGAATTAGCCGCCGTCATCTCGAACCGGCCCGACGCTGCGGGACTTACATGGGCCAAAGCACAAGGCATCATGACACAATGCATCGATCACCAAACTTTCAAAACGCGCGAAGCCTTCGAGGCTGAACTCGATTCTGCTCTGGTTGCGACTGATCCTGACATCATCGCCTTGGCGGGCTTCATGCGATTGATGACGCCGGGCTTCGTAGCCCGCTGGCAAGACCGGATGATCAATATCCACCCCTCCCTGCTGCCCAATTTCAAAGGCTTGCACACCCACGAACAGGCCTTAGCGGCCGGCGTCAAGATTGCGGGCTGTACGGTCCACTTCGTGCGCGCCGAGATGGATGCAGGGCCAATTCTCGCCCAAGCGGCGGTTCCGGTGCTGTCGGGTGACACACCGGCTGCACTTGGAGCCCGCGTGCTGACCGCCGAACACAGGCTTTATCCTGCGGCATTGCGCCTTCTCGCCTCGGGGCGGGTCCGCGTGGATGGCGAAAAAGTAGCGATTTTAGAGGATGTTAACGACAGCACACCACTGTTCTCGCTTAGAGTGAATTGAACCCTTAAGTTGCAGTCCAGCAACTGGGCGGGGCGCCGCATCGACAATGAGCGTCCGGACCTTATTATTCGCAGCCTGACTTCGCAGCCTGTCCATGTGGGTAAAGCCAAGATATTTGAACGCGACGTTACACGTAGCCGGCGCAGAAAAAGCTGCACATACCGCAGCGGCAAGCTGTGCGGCCCGCGCCCATTAGGCTGCGGCCGAGTTTT
>JAYUCQ010000162.1:0-2172 GCA_043740265.1 Hyphomicrobium sp. | reverse complement strand
CGGTGACCTATGTTCCAGAAGGGGCGAAGCAAGTGGTCGCCGATGACACGGCCGGAACGTTCCGCTGGGAAGGACCGCAGCTTGTCACCAATCTGGTGACCCACATCAACAAGCAGGCGGTGACGGTGGCAGAGGCGCGGCGGCTGAATGCCGCCGGCACGGAGATGACCGTGTCCGTCACGTTAGTCGTCCAACATGGATATTCCGGCTCAACCATCGCGCCCGGCGCGAAGAACCCTCCGAACACTGCGACCGGCACAAACGTATTCCTGAAAGCGCGCTGAGACTATACTTTCAACGCCTGAAGCGTTGTATTTCTTTTCTGGCCGTTCTCACCACGAGTTGGGTGGTGGTGATTGCTGTCGTCGGAGGGATCGATCTCCGAGGCCTCGGGGTGCCATTTGCATCCACAGATCCTTTTCGACCTGCCGTTCTTGCCCTCGCGTTAATCTTCATTTGTTGGCGATTTCGAACCCTCGACCGATTCCGCCTCGCCCAATCGTTAGCGCTGATGCTGACCGTGCTTGTACTCGGCATCAGTTTGAAGTTCGGGTCCTTTGTGGCGAGCGCCGCAGATCCGTACGGTTACATCAGCCAGTCAGATCTTTGGCTGGCTGACCATCTCACCATTGAGCAGCCGATCGCCTTGCGCGTTCCATGGAGTGATGCCGATTGGACGTTCTCCCCTCTCGGATACCGTCCGTCGCTCTCGCGTGGTGCCATCGTGCCGACATACGCCCCAGGCACGCCGTTGCTGATGGCGGCGAGCAAAGCCGCGCTCGGGGCGTTCGGGCCGTATCTTGTCACGCCGATTCTTGGCGCGACGACAGTGTTTCTGACATACGTGCTCGGTGCTCGACTCTGGTCACCAATGATCGGGCTCGCCGCCGCGGCGTGGCTCGCTGCCAGCCCGTCATTCTTGTACATGCTCATGTGGCCGATGAGCGATGTGCCCGTCTCGGCGTTCGTGACGGCAGCCGTGATTGCCGCCATCTCCGATTTTCGACGCGGCGCCCTTTCTGTCGGACTGCTGTCTGGCATGGTCATCCTGATTCGTCCCAATCTCATTCAGTTGGTGATCGTTCTCGGTGTCCTTGTCGTCTTTTTGCAGAAATACTCGTGGCGCGAACGCCTGAGGACGGCGATGTGGTTTGCCGCCGGTGCCGCACCATTTGTGCTCGCCATTGCGGTCATCAACACCCGGCTCTACGGCGCGCCGTGGCAATCCGGCTATGGCAGTCTGCAGGAGATCTACGGGTGGCAACAGTTCGTCTCGAACCTGTCTCGCTATCCCAAATGGTTTGTGGAATCGCAGACGCCATTCGTGTTGTTTCTGATCGTGCCGTTTGTCGTGTGGCCGCGGCTCCCCCGCGAGCGTCGCGCCGCGTTTGCGGCACTGGCACTCGTCGCGTGTGCGATCTGGCTGAGCTACATGTTCTATATGGCGTACGAGGAGTGGTGGTATTTGCGATTCATGCTGCCGGCCCTTCCAATCGTGCTCGTCTTGGCGGCGATCGGCTGCCAATTGACGCTGGCTCGCGTGCATGCGCCTTATCGATGGATCATCCTCGGCATCATCGTCGTGTCGATCGCCTTTTTGCAGATTACCTACGCGATCGATAAAACCGTCCATCGATTGTGCAGTAATGAATCGGTGCACGTCAGCGTGGGCGATTACGTGCGACGGAACCTGCCGCCAAACGCCGTCATTCTCAGCCTGCAGTACAGCGGGAGCCTGCGCCTGTACGGCCAGCGCCTCACGATGAGATACGACACGCTCTCTCCGGACTGGTGGCCGCGCGCCGCCGACGTTCTGCCGTCTCTTGGGTTGAGACCCTACATCGTGCTTGCAGATTTCGAGGAGACAGCGTTCAGACGTAAGTTTCAGCTGTCCACCGCCGACGACGCACCGGGCAGCGTGATTGCAGAGATCACGACACCGGCTCGCGTGAAGATCTACGATCCGCTTCGTCGAGAAACACGACGGTATGCGATCAACAACCTCGAGCGCCGCATTTGTGTTCGTTAATGCCGCGTCGGTTACGCCGCTGATGCCGGCGCTGTAGCCGGCACGACAACCGCCGACGCCCGCGGGATGATCCACCACGCGAACAGATAGGCGATGACGCCGCCAACGATCGCGCCGCAGAGGATCGACAACACGCACCAGAT
>JAYUCQ010000161.1:0-5350 GCA_043740265.1 Hyphomicrobium sp. | reverse complement strand
TCCGGTCCGCTGGCAGGTTGACGTCACCGGCCGCGCCGCGCATTCGAGCATGGCGCATCTCGGCATCAATGCGGTCACATATGCGACGAAACTCATTGCTGAATTGGAACGCATTGAAGCTGAACTCAAGATTACAACCCGCAATGACCGCTTCGAGCCGCCGTACGCCACGCTGCAAGTGACACGCATCGACGGCGGCACCGCCACCAACATTGTTCCGGTGTCATGCCGGTTTGGTTTTGACGTCCGCACTGTCCCGGGACTTCAACCCGATGCCATCGAGCGGCGTTTGCGCACCTTCGCCGAAACCGCCTGCCTGCCTGAAATGCGCCGCATCGCACCCGAAGCCTCGATCACGATCACCCGCGCCAACAGCGTGCCAGCTTTTGCCGTTGATGCGGCATCAGAGATCGTCGCCCTGGCTCTCAAACTGGCGGAGCAAAACAGCACGCATGCCGTATCCTACGCCACCGAGGCGGGTCTGTTCCAAGTTGGTGGGTCTGCGGCGATCGTCTGTGGGCCTGGAGACATTGCCCAAGCCCATACGGCGAACGAATGGATCGCCATCAGCGAACTCGAAAAGTGCATGTCGTTTCTAAGCCGACTTGCAGACTGGGCAGAGACCTAACGCCGGCCTAACGTTAGCCGCCTATCGCTGCGTCCGTAGCCCCTTCAAGTCCGGCGATTACCTGCAACTGTTTAGACAATTCATCGCCAGCCATCGTCTCAACGGGCAGCGCCACAAGCGCCTGCATGCGCGCCATGAGCCGGTCATATGCCAAACGAAACGCAGCGCGCTCAGCGTCAACTCCACCCGGCACACCCGCCGGATCGGGAATTCCCCAATGCGCTTTTAGCGGTGCCTCGCCCTTTTCAGAATGCGGCCAGAGCGGGCACGACTCGCCTGCCGCGGCATCGCAGACCGTAATCACCAGATCGATTTTGGGGGCATTTGGCCCGGCAAACTCTTCCCAAGATTTGGATCGCAAACCGCTGGCCGGATAACCCAACGAGGCCAACAGTTCGATGGCGCGCGGATTTGGAATGCCGCGCGGGTGGCTGCCGGCAGAATAGGCGGTAAAGCGGCCCTCTCCGGCGCGATTTAGGATCGCTTCCGCCAGGATAGAGCGGGCCGAGTTGGCCGTGCAAAGGATCAGGACGTTTTTCACAGTGCTAGGGTTTTTCTTTCGATAAAATTGCGAGGGTCCGGCGTTTTGGGTTCAATTCCGCTGATACCTTAGTATTTTAACCTTGCACCGGCGTGTGACACCTAGGCGACACGGGGCGCGGGGAATAAACTATTCCCACGTGTTTTTGCCCGGCTGCCGTGTGCCCGACGCATTTTCGCGGTTACGACGTTGGCCTTGCATGACATTGATTGTGCGCTGTCCTTAATTGATTGAGAGCCGCCGCTATGGTTTGTTTTTCACGCATCCTGCCAGCCCTTGCTGCCGTTTTGCTGCTCAGCGGCTGCGGGTCATCGCCGATGAGTTCGATCGGCTCGATATCTGGGTCACTCACCGGTAAGAACTCGATTTCCGAAACCGACCGCGTGTTTCTGATGGCGGCGGGAAGCTGGGACCGGAACCGCGACAACTCCGTCACGTGCGACGAGTGGAAAGCCTACGCCAGCGAATTGTTCAACGGCGCTGACGCAAACCGAGACGACTCTGTTGATGCCTCGGAATGGAGCCGCATTGTCTCGGTTGATCGCATGTTCGACACCGCCGGCTTGCAATACTACGACACCAACGGCGACGGCAAAGTCACGCGCGCCGAATTCGTCGACCGGGAAAATCCAGCATTCAAACTGATGGACACTGGCAAAACCTGCAAGCTCACAGGTGAGCAGTTGGCTGGCGCCCGCTCCAAAACCGAATACGACACCGTCGGCAAACCGAAGGAAAATAGCGACCCGCGCGAAAAGAACGGCACGGATAAAATCTTGCGGCAGTAGCGCTTACGCGCCGGTTGAGATTGGCGGCGCGAGTTCAGCCGGGTCAAAGCTGTACATCTGCGTACAGAACTCGCACGTTACAGCAATATTGCCGTCGTCTGTGCGCATGTCGTCAAGTTCGCCGGCGCCAAACGCCGTGAGCACGCTGAAGATTTTGTCCTGCGAACATTTGCAGTAAACTTCCAGCGGTACGACGCGCTCGATAATTACACCCTCCTCGTGGAACAGCCGCAGCAAAAGACGTTCCGGCGACAGTGACGGATCGAGCAGCTCGTGGTCTTCGATCGTCGCCGTCAACATGCGCACGCGCAACCAAGGGTCGTCGCCGTTCTCATCGGTCCCATTTTCAAGCCGCTGCATCATGATGCCGCC
Organism: Hyphomicrobium sp.; assembly: GCA_043740265.1. Lineage (GTDB taxonomy): Bacteria > Pseudomonadota > Alphaproteobacteria > Rhizobiales > Hyphomicrobiaceae > Hyphomicrobium_B. The sequence goes on along the minus strand of JAYUCQ010000161.1, from coordinate 3,021 downwards.
ACCGCGCCAGCGCATGGCCGCCGGTAAGCCTGCTTGCGCTCCCGCGTAGTGCCGGGCGACGGCGAGCCGGACGAATGTCGGCAAATTTTCGCGTTGTTCGAAATAGGCAGCAGCAGCCACATCCAGCGGTGCGCTTTCGAGCGCAATGACACCTTGATAGCGTTCGGCGGCATCACCTTGATCAATTGTGATCGCTAAGTGCCCGTCACCGAGAATGCTGGCGGCGTCAAATGTCTGCCCGGTTTCCGGGAGGGCTGCGAGTTTGCCGGTATCGTATCGGGCATAGCCGCGCAGTTTTCCCGGCGCTTCGCAATCTGCATAGAGGACTGAGACAACGCCATTGGTTCGTGTCTGCACGGATATGTTGCCGTCGCCGGGCAGCGCTGAGCCCAGCAAGGCAGCTAACACAAGCCCTTCACCCAGCGCTTCCGACGCGGCATCCGGCATTGCGTGGGCGCGCAGAATTTGATCTGCCACCGCGCCGGTGCGAACCAGACGGCCGTGCACACCGGAGCTTTCGGTTCGGAATATAATAACCGCATCATCGGCGGGTAGCGCCACCGGTGCGCCGCCTGGTTGTGGCGCCTTCATGCATCAGACTCCAAACGTCCGGCACCACGGGCTCGCCATCCGATCTCTAGGCACCGAGACACCACGCCAGAATTGCTTTTTGCGCATGAAGGCGATTTTCCGCTTCATCCCAGACGACGGATTGCGGCCCTTCGAGCACGTCTTCCGTAACTTCATGCCCCCGGTACGCCGGCAGACAGTGCATGAAAATAGCGCCTTTCGCGGCTTTGCTCATGAGTTTCGCGTCAACGGCAAACGGCGCCAGCGTCTTCTTGCGCTTGGCCGCATCCGATTGCCCCATCGAGACCCAAGTATCGGTCACAACGCAGTCGGCGCCGCGCACGGCTTTTTCCGGATCGTCACTCACAGAGATTGCGCCTTTCTCAATTCGTGCCCAATCCAGCGCTTCATCTTCGGGGTACAGCGATTTCGGACAGGCAAGCCGCAGCGTGAAGCCGAAACGGACAGCCGCGTGCATCCACGATACGGCGACGTTGTTGCCATCGCCGACCCAGGCCACGGTTTTGCCTTTGATCGCGCCCAGGCGCTCCTCGAATGTCATGATGTCGGCAATGATTTGGCACGGATGGCTCTTTTCGGTGAGGCCGTTGATGACCGGGATCGTTGCGTGCTCCGCCAAACCCAGCAACGTGGCGTGGGCGTTGGCGCGGATCATAATGGCGTCGGCATAGCGCGACAGCACGCGCGCCGTATCAGCAACGGATTCTCCGCGGCCTAGCTGTAAGTCCGTATGATTGAGTGACAGTGCGCCGCCGCCGAGCTGGCGCATGGCAATATCGAAGGACACGCGGGTCCGCGTCGACGGCTTTTCAAAAATCATTACCAGCACGTCGTCCTCAATGCCCTTGGGACGCAGCGCTGCGGGCACTTTCTTGCCGGCTTTTTTCATCGCGTGAGCCGCATCGATAATGCGGCGCAGCGTCTTGGCATCAAGATCTGCGATATCGAGAAAATGTCTCGGCGTTAATTTGGGCGTTGCTAGGGGCATTGTTTTGACAGTCATGAGGTGTTCGATCGCTGGAGATAATGGAAATTCAAGTGACGGACTTGGCTACGCGTTTAAGCGCCCGGCCCAACCGTTCGACGCCGTCCGTCAGTTCGGCATCCGTGACGTTGAGCGGCGGCAACAGGCGAACGGTGTTGTCACCTGCACCCACAAGAAGCAGATGCTCGGCCGCCGCCGCTTTGACGACGTCCGACGGCTGCAGGCGCGGCGACAATTTCAATCCGGTGAGAAGTCCCGCTCCGCGAATATCTTCGACAAGTTGCGGAAACTGATCTTTGAGACCTGCCAAGCTCTGCTTCAAGCGCAGGGCTTTCATCTGCACATCTTCAAGAAACCCAGGCTCTGTCACGACGTCGAGCACAGCAGACGCCACCGACATCGCCAGCGGATTGCCGCCAAACGTCGAGCCGTGCGTGCCGGGCGTCATGCCCTTAGCGGCCTCTGCCGTCGCCAATATCGCGCCAACCGGAAATCCACCGCCGAGCCCTTTGGCAACGGCCATCACGTCCGGCGTTATTCCAGCCCATTCATGCGCGAACAATTTGCCGGTCCGGCCGAGCCCCGTCTGCACTTCGTCGAGCACCAGCAAAAGCCCGTGCTTGTCGCAGAGCTCGCGCAACCCACGCAGGCACTGGTGCGGAACCGTGCGTATGCCACCCTCGCCCTGGATCGGCTCGATCATGATCGCAGCCGTTTCAGGCCCGATGGCCTTTTCCAAAGCCTCGTGATCACCGAAATCGACGTGATCAAAACCGTCCGCTTCGGGGCCGAAGCCTTCGAGATATTTCTCATTGCCGCCTGCCGCCAGCGTCGCCAGCGTGCGGCCATGAAAGGCGCCGCGGAACGTGACGATGCGGGTGCGTTCGGGGTGACCCGACACGAACTGATAGCGGCGCGCCACTTTGATCGCGCCTTCGCAGGCCTCCGCACCCGAATTGCAGAAGAACACCCGCTCCGCGAATGTCAGTTCCGCCAAGCGTCCGGCCAGAATTTCCTGGCCTTCAACGCGATACAGGTTGGAGGTGTGCCACAGCTTGCCAGCTTGCTCCGTCAACGCCGCCACCAGACGCGGATGAGCGTGACCGAGAGCGTTGACGGCAACGCCGGAGCCGAAGTCCAGGTAGCGTTCGCCTGTAGTTGTATAGAGCCACGAACCTTCGCCGCGCGCGAACACGATATCCTGACGAGCGTATGTGCCCATCACGGTGCCGGAGACGGAGACCGGGGCCTTATCCCTCGAAGGCGCGGCTTGGGGTTTGTCCCCGTGCGCCGCATGAGACCCGGACTTTGGATCGAACATGGGACCCGACATGGGAAACACGATCCTCGTGCAGAAAATCAAAAAGCCGCCCATCGCTGGCGGCCCGTTACAACTCTTGATACGCGGCACTCTATAAACTGTCAACGTCAGGAGGCGCAGCCGC
>JAYUCQ010000160.1:0-2185 GCA_043740265.1 Hyphomicrobium sp. | reverse complement strand
ACGCCCCGAAAGTTACTCGAGCTGCTCCTGCACGGAAGGGCAGCCCAGAGAAAGTGGAGGGCTTCTGTTGCCCGGTGCCCTCCGGACCGCGCCTTACCCGGCTAGGGGCAAGGACTTAGGTTCAGGCAACTCGCACCGCATTAAGCAGCGAGAGCAACCTCAGCATAGTTGTCATTTGCAACTACTCTGTATGACCCGATGACGGTGGTATCATGCCGGGCAAAAGCTAAGTCCTTTACACGTTCGTCGATCCTAGTTCGCCCCCATAGGGTTTCTCTTTGCGCTTGGCGACTCCCGTTCCGGGAGCCGGCCGCCAAGCGCGAAAGTGAAAGTGGTGGAGGCGCCGGGTACCGCCCCCGGGTCCGAACCGCTTATTACGACCGCGTTTATCGCCATAGCCGGACGAATCCGGCAAAACCAATATAAGGCTCAGTTCGTGCAAAAAAAAGGCTTCGTTCGCGGGTGTGGCAAACGAAGTGTTGCGGCAAGGCCTCAAAACGGGCTTTGGCCAGCGGCAAAGGGTCCTGATGGCTGCGCTATTGGACCTGGTGTGGGCTCTGGCTGGCTGGTCGCGTCAGGCGATGAGCAGGAAATCGAGCGTGTTTAGCGATGCGATGGCCCCGCCCGCTACGCCCTGAATGACAGCGATCGCTTCGGCTGCGAATGCCGACCCGCTGCCGTCTTTGTCGGCCCACAAAATATGCGTGTCTGTCTCAAAAATCAGCCGGTCCGTCGATAGGAAGAAGTTGACACTAGGCTGCGGACTCATAAAATCTAAGCCAAAGTCGTGTTGAAGCAAGCTTGATCATGGCGAGATAGTTGAGCGCGCTCCGGTCGTAGCGGGTGGCGATGTGCCTGAACTGCTTGAGCTTGTTGAAGCAGCGCTCTATCAGGTTGCGCTTTTTATACTGCTTTTTGCTGTACGTAATTCCGTCGTAGCGATTGCGCCTCGGCGGGATATGCGGCGTGCAACCCTGGTCCTCGATCAGTTCCCTGATCCAATCGGCGTCATATGCCTTGTCGGCAAGCACATGGGCGCCTGCGGGCAGATCGCTGAGGAGCAATTCGGCCATCGGCGCATCATTGGCTTCGCCAGCCGATAATTCGATCTGGACTGGCAGCCCATTGCCGATCACCCTCAGGTGCATCTTGGTGGTCAATCCTCCACGGCTTCGGCCGATACAAGCATTTCCAGCCTGTTTTTTTGGGCGGCGGCTTGCTGGTGAACCCTGACGACACTGGAATCTATCATTTGCACTTTGCCGTCGCTGGCTTTGATCACGCCATCCATCAGACGATCCCAAATGCCCGCTTTTCTCCAGCGATTGAAGCGATTGTAGACCGTCGTTGAAGGGCCGTAGCGTTCGGGAAGATCGCGCCAGGGCGAGCCGGAGCGCAGAACCCAGAAGATGCCGTTCAAGACGCGCCGGTCATCAACGCGCGGCACGCCGCGCGGCTTGTTCGGCAGCAAAGGCTTGATAACGCGCCACTCGAAGTCCGTCAGATCGTATCGGCCCATGATCCAATCTCCTTTGGGAGCTTGAATCATGTTTCAACTGATTTGCGAAGTGTTTATGAGTTCACAGCCTAGTGAGCCGTCACGCGCGGGCCGCCTTTGTCTTTTTCCTTGGCTTCCATGGCTTCCGCTTCCGCGGCTTCGTCCCATGTAATCGCCTCGGGCTGGCGCACCAGCGCAATCTTCAGAACGTCCTCAAGCTTGGCGCAGGGCACGATCCGCATCTTGCTTTGCACCTCGGCTGGAATTTCCGCCAAGTCCTTGGCGTTCTCATCCGGGATGATCACCGTCTTGATGCCGCCGCGCAGTGCCGCCAGCAGCTTTTCCTTGAGGCCGCCAATCGGCAGCACGCGGCCGCGCAGCGTGATTTCGCCCGTCATCGCCACATCCTTGCGGACGGGAATGCCGGTCAAAACCGAGATGATCGCGGTCGTCATCGCGATACCGGCGGACGGTCCATCCTTCGGCGTCGCGCCCTCTGGTACGTGCACGTGGATGTCGCGCTTTTCGAACAGCAACGGGTGAATGCCGAAATCGACGGCGTGCGAGCGCACATACGCGTTCGCTGCTTGGATCGATTCTTTCATCACTTCGCGCAGGTTGCCGGTCACCGTCATCTTGCCTTTGCCGGGCATCATGACGCCTTCAACGGTCAACAACTCGCCGCCG
>JAYUCQ010000159.1:0-5368 GCA_043740265.1 Hyphomicrobium sp. | reverse complement strand
CCCGCGAGCGTCCGCAATGATGGACGCCGCCCGCCGTTTCTCGCCGGCCATCGGCCCTTCATTCCTTTTTTGAAGCGCAGGCGCGGCACAGACCCGAGACTTCCACGAACTTCACCCGCGGCTGGAAAGATGCGGTGCGCGACACCCGATCGATTGTCTCGAAGATACCCTCCGCATCCGCCTCCTGCACGGCATTGCATTTCTCGCACGAGAGGAAGCTCGGACGCCGCCCGGTCGCATGATCGAGCCGGCGGCAGGCGAAATAGGCGTTCTTGCTTTCGAGGCGATGGACGACACCGGCTTCGAGAAGCGCGTCGAGGGCGCGATAGACGGAAATAGGGGCGAGCCGCGTGCCCTTCTTAGCCAACCGGTCGAGAACTTCGTAGGCGCCGACGCTGGCCGTGGTCGAGGCAATTTCTTCAAATACCTTGCGGCGCAGATCGGTAAAGCGCAGGTTTTTTTCTTCGAAAATCGTTGTTGCGCGATCCATCGATGACTTGACCCGGTCAAGGGCGCGCTGCTCTTCGCTCACCTGTGCTGGCATGGACGTCCTGTGCCTGTTCAACGCAAAAATCGAAGCCAAGTTCTTGGCCCGGGAGCCAAGCTATAGCAAGTCTTGGCCGCCCGCCACGGCGATACCGGCGTTTACCTTTCTGCCCCCTCTCCCCATTTCTGCACTCAATGGGGAGAGCGCCATGCCGCATGGCATGTCTTCGACATGACTGTGAGGGGTGCCAAAACAAGCGGCTGCCCCTCACCCTAGCCCTCTCCCCGTTCGCCCTATCAAGGGCGACGGGGCGAGGGAACGAGACTACACCCCTGACCTGGAGAGAATTTCATGCAGCGCGGCTGTTTTCGTCTTATTCTTGCCGCCAATCAGCCGGCTCTTCTACGCATTGTGGAGAGAGCGCATATTGCCCTGCCTCGCCGCCAAATAGGGATCCTTGCGGGATGGACGTAAAACTCATTCTCGATGCGCTGGCGCAGAATGCCAAGCCGCTAGCAACGACGCTGCTGTTGTTCTGCGTCATCACCCTTTTGCTCAGAACCCGGCTGGCCAAAAAGCTATGGGCGTCGATTGAGGAAACTCTCTTCTCGAATTGGCAGCTGGGGCTCTTAGCGACGACTGGCATCGTACTGACGCTGGCCTCGGGCTGGACCACCTGGGACGGTATGCGCAATTTCACCGGTGAGCCGCTGCTCTCCGGCATGTTCACATTCGGCATCCAGGGTTTGATGCTCATCGTCGCCTGGCTGATCGGCGAAAGCTTCGCCACGGGTATGAACACCCAAAGCCGCAAAGGTCCGGTACCGTTCGCAAACCCCGCCGTGCAAACATGGCTCGGCACCGGCATTGGCCTGCTGCTTTTCATCGCCGCCTTGACGCTGTTTATGCAGTGGACTGGTGCGGCTGACGTGCGCAATGCCACAGCCGATGATATCGCTTGGTCGAAGACCGGCGACAAGTTTCTGATGTTCGGCGTCGGTCTGCTGCTGGTTGCGCTGTTCGCGCTCTATGCCGCCAGCGACATCGTCAAGCCGTACATTCAAGGCGCGCGCGTCATCATCCGCAACTCGGTGTTGTGGGTCATGTTCCTCGCTTGCATGGCGACCAGTGTCTTCTTCTCGTTCGACAGCTTGTTTACGTCGATCTTCCCGCAATCGGAACGCGTTCGCGCCGCAGAGTTGCGGGCTCAGAACCAAGTTTCCGGTATCATCTCAGACATCGAACAAACAATCGGCGCACGCCGCGCAACGCTGGCCGAGACGCTGTTCACCACAGAGGCCTGGACCGGGTACGAAACCAACCTCGACAATATCGCCAAGGCCGCAGCCCAGTCCGAAGGTGCGATCGAGCGCTATGTCAATGGCCAGATTGAATCGCACCGCCGCGCCGTTAAAGAACAGCAAGAACGGATGGCGTCCGCCCAGTCGGGACAAGCCGGCTTGGCTGGCCGCAAGATTTCACTGACAGAGGAAAAGGGCCGCTTAGCCACGCAGCGCCCAGAACTCGCAACCGAATACGCAACCAAAAAAGCCGACGTCGACGCCAAGTTGAAAGACGTCGATGCCAAACGCGTTGAAGCTTTGGCTGAAGACAAAGGCGTCGAAGGCACCCTCAAAGAGGGCCGCGGGCCGATCTATCGCCAGCGCATGGGCGAACTTAATTTGCTGCAAGGCGCAGTCAAAATTGCCGAAGAGCGGATGAAAGACGCGCAGAAGCGTTTGTCGGCTGTCGAACTGCGCATGACAGCGATCGACCGCGAATTGGCAACACTGGATGGCGATCTCGCCAAGCTCAAGGGCGAAGCCGAAACCGCCGACCAGCGCATCAAGCTCGCCGAAGAAACGACAAAAGACGACTCCGGCCCGAAGCTCGATCCGTCGCGCATTTTGCCGGCGTTTGAACGCGCCAAAGCCGACTTCCGCTCCGGCCCGACGGCTGAGCGTCTCGGCGGTTTACAAAAAATGTGCGGCGACATTGCTGGCGCCTTATCATCGACGCCGGAGACGAAGGCGCTGCTGGCCGGCATCGACTGCGACCCCAAGGTCACGGCGGACGCCGGGGCTGAATTGTTTGCGCTGCAGGCCGGCACCCAGACCTTCGAACAGACCTGCGTTGGCGGCGACAAGCTGATTGCAAACACATCGGCCGACGCGCTGTTCTCGTTCTCGCGCAGGTGCCTTGCTGACAGCGCGCTGCCCAGCAAAGACACCGACGCGCTGCGCACCAAAATCAACTTCATCGAACTCTCGCGAGACGACAAGGCTCACCGCTTCGTCGTCACCTGGAACGCTTTCAAGGACGGAAACCGGCTGGCATACCTCGCGTTAGCGATTGCTATTGCGATTGACAGTCTCGTGTTCATGTCAGGCTTGTTCGGAGCCAACGCTGTCCGCTCACCTCTGTCCGATGTGCCGACGTTCAAATCGCGCTCAGCGTCCCAGCTTGAAGCGACAATCAACGCCGCACTCGGTCCGCACCCTTATGAGACGGCTTGGCTGACGCTTGGGTCGTTGCGGCCTTTGAATAATACCGACGGTTTCTCGGCTATGGCTGATCTCAGCCAAATGGAGCGTGGAGCCGCTGATCGCGTGCGCATGGTGCTGACGGCTGGCGCGGATATTGGCGCCGTTGAAACCGCAAGCGCCAACCCAGAGCGCTACCGCGTGCGCAGTGAATTGCGCGAATATCTGTCGTCCGTTTGCGACAAGCATTTCAAGACCGATGCGACCGCAAAGGATCGCGCCCGCCTCGATCAACTCGTCAATGCGGCTCTGGCTCCGCATCCGCGCGAGCACGCCGATCTTGTGCTGCATACCCTTGAACCGATCCGCGAGACCGAAGGCTTTACATCAATGGTCACGCTGTCGGAAATCACCGACGCCTATGAGGGCCGCGTGGTCCGCCGCGTGATGAATGCCGGCGCAACGGTAAAAGCCGTCGCGCCAGATCTCAAGATCGACGACCGCTATTACATCAGTCCGAAGCTGTATGAAGTTCTGCTGACTATTCGTGCAACCGCTGCGGAATCGGCGAACTACGAGTACGACCGCCGCCGGTTTGCCGGTGTTCAAGAACGCCCGGCCCTCGATGGTGGCGCGTTGCGTGAAACGAATACGCCCCTGCCGCCGCAGCAGACCCCGCGCCCGGCAGAACTCGCAAAACCCGCAGTGCAGTTGCCACGCATGCAGCCGCTGTCAGAAGTTGAGCAGCTCCGCCTGGCGCATGAGTATCGGGAGCATTTGCTGGGTGCGATTGGCTTGACGCCCGACATGGTCGATCAACGGTTGCAGTCGCAGGCTGCGCGCGCAGCAACACTCGAAGCCTGGAAGGCCCTTGATGGACACAGCAAGAAAAACCTGCTGCTCGGCCAACTGCTGCGCGAATTCCAGAACGCCCAGGATCGCGACCTGAGCAACGTCTATTCGCGCCTTGTTGGCGAAGTGGACGGCGATCCGCGCAAGCGCTCGCTGCTCGATGTCGTCGAAGACAAAATCCGGGATGATCTCGTGCTCTACATGCTGTTTCCAGAAACGCACCTCGTCGATTATCTGATAGAGCAAATCGAACGCGCAGCGCAGACCGACGATGGGTTGCAGCCGGGCGAACAACAGCTTCGCGATCAGTTGAAATACGTCAGCGAAGGTCTTGGCACGCTCAACCTCGCCAACGCCCAATCCTGGAACGAAATCCGCCAGCGCTTAGCGCCCGGATACCGCCGCGACCTGCCGAACTTCATGAACAAGTACGCCCCGCGCGGCGACGATGGCCACGACGACGGCGACGTTTAACAACCACCCGTCATTTCTTCACCAGCAGCACTTTCGGCCGCCGCGCTTTGGCGCGTTCAAACAACGAGAACGTGCGGTTGACGTAGTTGGTGACGCCGGTAATGCTATCGATGTAGCTGCGCACCTCTGGCGGGGCTTCGGCTTCGACCAGCCGGACCGGCCGTGTCGGATCATCGGTATCAAAGCGGACGTAAAACCACGGATCGCCGCGATTGAGGATCAGATCCTTGGATGTATCCTGCCACTCGAACGCCCACATCAAATGCCGCGGCCAAATGTGCACCGGAAAACGTCCAGCGATCAGCGTGCCCGGCCACGCCGGATCGATATAGTCGAGGTAGGGCGGGATCTGATTGATATAGGCCACCTCATCCGCCAAGAAAATATACGGCGTCGAGATCTGCACGATCGGCTTTGCCGGATCGCGCCATTCCGATTGGTTGATCAAGGTGACAAGCTGGTTTAGATGCTTTGGCCGCACCGTGCTTTGACTGCCAGCACCGTTGACGAGTTGCGGCGGCTCGTTAGCGCTCATTTTGATTTTGAGATGCAGATCAACCGGACACGGCACGACAAAGTGCCGGGCATCGAAATCAATGGCGGCAGGGCAGACCTGAACCGACTTGACCGAATTCGGCTTCGGCATCTTGCGTAAGTAGGGTCTCGGCGGGTCCCAGATCAGGCTCGATTTATCGGAATCGATCAGCCAGCCGACTTCGACAACACGGCGCTTCGGCGTGCCGTTCAAGAATTTGCTGACGATACCGGTCATGGGACGATCTCTGAATTGCTTCCGTCCCGTGTAGCCTAAGCGGTTGGCTTCGCCAATCGATTGCGAGCGCAATCCCCGGCGTATTACGCGTTGAACGGCACCACGGTTTGATGCTGTTCGCCGAGGCCCTCAATTTTCAGCACCAGTTTGTCGCCGGCTTTGAGATACTCCGGCGGCTTCTTGGCCGAGCCGACACCGGGGGGCGTCCCGGTCGTGATGACGTCGCCCGGTTCCAGCACCATAAATTCGGTGACATAAGCCAGCAATTTTGGAATCTGGAAAATCATGGTCGCGGTGGAG
>JAYUCQ010000158.1:0-5369 GCA_043740265.1 Hyphomicrobium sp. | reverse complement strand
CACACCGACCCGAAGGACGGAGCGATTGCAGAACGCGCCTTCCTTGTCGAAGATTTTGTGCCCGAACGCCTGGATATGAAACTTGAAGCGGCGTCCGCATCTATCGCGCCTGGGGAACGTGCAATCATCAACGCTGACGGGCGCTATCTCTACGGCCCGCCGGCAGCTGCGCTTGGACTTGAAGGTGAGGTCGTCGTTAAACTCGCGAACACAGATGTTGCGGGCTTTGCAGGCTACTACTTCGGACAATTGGAGGATTTCGTAAATCCGGTGCGTCAGGCGCTGGACGCAAACTTGATCACGGGCGCTGACGGCAAAGCCGCGATCCCGGTGACGCTGCCTGCGATCCCAAAAACGGCGCGGCCGCTTGAAGCCGACATTACTGTCAAGCTGCGTGAAACCGGCGGCCGCACCATTGACCGCAAGATCACGCTGCCTGTCGACATGAAGCAGGCGCGCATTGGCATAAAGCCGCTGTTTGACGGCTCTGTTGCCGAAGATACCGATGCGGCGTTTGAGGTTGTGCTGCTGGATGCGGCCAACAAGCCTTCGGCGACGGACAAACTCGAATGGACCCTCACACGTCTCGACACCAACTGGCAGTGGTATCGCCGCGACGGCAACTGGACCTATGAAGCCGTCACGCTAAAACGCAAAGTTGGCAGCGGCGCATTGGCGACTCTTGCCGAAACTCCCGCCAAGCTGGCGCAGAAAATCGGCTGGGGCCGCTACCGCCTCGACATCGCATCGACCGAAGTCAACGGACCGGCGTCGAGCTTCACCTTCTCGTCGGGCTGGTATCAGTCAGGCGAAGCCATCGACAGCCCCGAGCAGCTCGACGTCGCGATGGACAAGGAGACTTACAAACCCGGCGACGTTGCAAAACTGCGCATCGCATCGAAGCTTGGCGGCAAAGCGCTGATCTCCGTTCTCGGCACCGGCTTGCATATGAGCAAGGAAGTCGAAATTGCCAAAGGCGGCGGCGAAGTGCCTGTCGAGGTTGGCGCGGACTGGGGTTCGGGTGCCTACGTCACGGCAATGCTCTACCGGCCGATGGACGAAGGCCAGAAGCGCATGCCCAGCCGCGCCATTGGCATCAAGTGGCTGGCACTTGACCAGAGCGCGCGCGAATTGAAAGTGGCGTTGACGCTGCCGGAGAAGGTCAAGTCAGCGACCAAAATCACGGTTCCCGTCAAAGTCGATGGCATTGCCAGCGGTGAAGACGCGCGTGTGGTCGTCGCCGCCGTTGACCTCGGCATTCTCAATTTGACGAAGTACGAGACGCCGGCGCCGGATGCCTGGTTCAACGCCCAACAAAAACTGAACTTCGAAATTCGCGACTTCTACGGCCGGTTGATCGACGGCATGCGCGCCGACCGCGGCAAACTGAAATCCGGCGGCGATGGCTCGGGCGGCGTTGCGATGCAGGGCAATCCGACGGTTGAAACCGTGGTCTCGCTCTATTCCGGCATTGTCAAAGTGGGCAGCGACGGGATTGCGAAGATCGACTTCGATCTTCCAGATTTCAACGGCACCGTGCGCGTCATGGCGGTTGCCTGGAGCGCCGACAAAATTGGCCACACGTCGGGCGATCTTATCGTTCGCGACGCGGTTGCCTTAACGGTTGCCGCGCCACGCTTCCTGACCCTGGGTGACGAAGTGCAGCTTGGCTTTGATGTGCACAACATCGAGGGCCCTGCAGCAGCTTACAAAATCGCGCTGGCTGAGAAACAGGGCGATGTCTCGAACGAACGGCTGACTTCGATTGCAGACCGCGCGGTTGATCTCAAAACCGGCGAACGTAAATCGGAACGCATCAGCTTCAAACCGAAAGACGTCGGTCCCGTAACGCTGAAAGCCGTGGTGTCAGGTCCGGGCGACATCCACATCAAACGCGAAATGACGTTCGACGTGCTGCCACCGGCCGGCGACGTCAAGCGCACGACGATCTCGTCATTGAAGGCCAACGGCGGCAAGCTGACGCTTTCCAGTGACCTGATCCACGACCTGATCCCGTCACGAACGCGTATTAACGTCTCGGTCGGTCCAACAGCACGCTTCGACGTGCCAAGCCTGCTGACACATCTCGATCGCTATCCGTACGGCTGTGCTGAGCAGACCGTATCCCGCGCCATGCCGCTGGTTTACGCCAACGCGGTGGCAGCGCAGTTAGGTATTGCCGAGGACAAAGCGCTCAAAGAGCGCATTCAGGGCGCGGTATCACGCGTCTTTGAAATGCAGGATTCATCAGGCGCATTTGGTGTCTGGGGTCCTTCTGATACCAATCTCTGGCTGACGGCTTACGTCACCGACTTCCTGACGCGGGCCAAGGAGTCGGGCACGGCCGTTCCAAAGGAAGGCTTCAACCGCGCCCTCGACAAGCTGCAGAATTTCATCAGCTACGCCGAAGATTTCGACAAGGGCGGCGAAGATCGTGCCTATGCACTCTACGTGCTGGCCCGCAATGGCCGGGCGCCGATCGGCGAACTTCGCTACTATGCCGACACCCGCATTGATCGCTTCTCAACGCCGCTGGCGAAAGCTCAAGTCGGTGCCGCGCTGGCTATGATGGGCGACAAGGAACGGGCGGAACGCGCCTTTGGTGCGGCATTGACGACGATGGGAGACGCCACGCCAGACGCCGGCTATCGCAGCGACTACGGCTCGGCGTTGCGCGACAGCGCCGCGCTGCTGACGCTGGCGTCTGAAACCGGCATTGCCAAATCCGAAACGCCGAAGCTCGCCAACGTCATCGCCAAAGCCTACGAGACGCGCACCTATACCTCGACGCAAGAAAAGGCGTGGATGCTGCTTGCAGCCAAAGCATTGAACGATGACGTGAAGGGCACGAAGCTGTCTGTCGATGGCAAGCCGGTCACCGGCACCGTCATGCGCGGGTTGACGCCAGCCCAATTGACGAACGGCGGATTGGTCATCACCAATGACGGCGACGCGGCGACGGATGCTGTGGTCTCTGTCATCGGCGCAGCGCTGACGCCGGAACCTGCCGTCTCGAAAGGCTTCAAGATTGAGCGGCAAGCCTTCACGCTGGATGGTAAGAAGGTTGATCTCAAGAGCATGAGCGGCGGCAAAAGCGACGTGAAGCAGAACGACCGCTTCGTCATTGCTTTGAAGGTCACGTCTGAGGAGGCCGGTGGCCGGGTCATGCTGGTCGATCATATGCCAGCTGGCTTCGAAATCGAAAATCCGCACCTTGTCGAGAGCGGGTCGATTGCGAGCATTGACTGGTTGAAATCAACCACGACGCCGGAGCATACCGAATTCCGCGATGACCGTTTCGTTGCGGCCTTCAACTTCTCCAGCAGCAACGAGCATAACGAAGCAGAGCACGCCGCCGATGGCGATGCGGCAGCTACCGACGGCGGCCCTGAAGGCGATGCGGCAACCGCACCTGAATTGGCTCCCGTGATACCTGAAGTGCCAGGTGCAAAAGCTCCGGCATTGCAGGCGACGGTTGCCTATATCGTCCGCGCCGTGACGCCGGGCACGTATTTGCATCCGGCTGCTACGGTCGAGGATATGTATCGCCCTGAACGGTATGCTCGCACTGCGGCTGGAACGTTGACGGTTGGTGCTGTAACAGCCGGCGCGAAGGAGTAGACGCCCGTGCGGTTTCGCCCAACGATTAGATCGGTTGCGCTTGGCATCGCGGCGGTTGCCATGATGACGAGCGCAGCCGCGGTTGGCGTGTATCGCAAAGCGCTTCATGACATCGGGCCGTTGCCGCTGGAGGCTGCGAAGGCGCAATCGGTTACCGTCGTTGACCGCGACGATCATCTGCTCCGCGCCTTTACAACGGCGGAGGGGCAGTGGCGCTTGCCGCTCGACCCCAAGGATGTCGATGCCCACTATTTGAAAATGCTGTTCGCGTTTGAAGATCAGCGCTTTTACAGCCATCACGGCGTTGATGCGCAGGCCGTAGCCCGCGCCGTCATCCAGTTTGCAAAGCATCGCCGTCTCGTCTCGGGTGGATCGACGCTGACGATGCAGGTGGCGCGCCTGCTCGACGCCAAGCACGAGCGGACGGCGAGCGGAAAAATCCGCCAGATGGTCCGCGCCGTGCAGCTTGAACACGCGCTCACTAAAACCGAAATTCTGCGGCTGTATTTGCGCCTGGCTCCGTTTGGCGGAAATCTCGAAGGCGTGCGCGCGGCATCGCTGGCGTACTTCGGCAAAGAGCCACGGCATTTGTCGATTGGCGAGTCGGCGCTGCTGGTTGCTTTGCCGCAATCGCCCGAGGTGCGCCGCCTCGACCGCTTTCCGCAAGCTGCCGAGCGCGCCCGCAATCGGGTGCTAGTGCGAGCCGTTGTCGCCGGCGTGATCTCTAACGCGGAAGCCGACAAGGCCAAGTCCGAGCGCGTGCCTTTGGCTCGCATTGAATTTCCGAAACTTGCCCCGCATCTGACGGAAACCGAAGTTGCCGCCCACCCCAATCAGCCGGTCATCAAGCTGACGCTGGATGCAAAATTGCAGGCGAGCCTCGAAAAGCTTGCTGTCGAGCAGGCGCGATTGCAGGGCGAAAAACTCTCAGCCGCGATTGTCGTCGCCGATCACGCCACGGGTGAAATTCTGGCGCACGTTGGGTCCGCGGGATACATGGACAGCGCCCGCCAGGGTGCCGTCGATATGGTGACGGCGGTGCGCTCGCCGGGTTCGACGCTGAAACCTTTCATCTATGGCTTAAGTTTCGAAGCCGGCCTCGCGCACCCCGGAACGCTGATCGAAGATCGCCCGGTTCGCTTCGGCACTTATGCGCCAAAAAATTTCGACGAAGAATATCACGGCACCGTCTCGATACGTGAAGCGCTGTCGCAATCGCTCAACATTCCGGCGGTGCGGGTGCTGGCCCGCGTCGGCCCAGGAAAACTCGTTGGCCGCTTCCGCCGGGCAGGCGTGACGGCCCGCTTCCCCGATAAATCCGAGCCGACTTTGGCGATGGCGCTTGGCGGAACAGGTTTGACGCTGCGTGATATGACACAACTTTACGCTAGCTTGGCGCGCGGCGGCGATTCAATTGCGCTGACGCACCGGTTCGACGAGCGCTTCAAAACGCTGGCCCCGACGCACGTCAAGCAGCTCGTCAACGCCCACCGTCTGATGTCGCCGCTGGCTGCGTGGTACGTCAGCGATATTCTGAAGGATGCGCCGCCACCGTTGAATGCGAAAGGCGGACGTTTCGCCTACAAGACCGGCACATCGTACGGCTATCGCGATGCCTGGGCGATTGGCTACGACGGCAAGTACGTGGTTGCGGTTTGGGTTGGCCGCCCCGACGGCGCGAGCGTTCCCGGTATGATGGGGCGCACGGCTGCGGCTCCCATTTTGTTTGATGCGTTCGAGCGCGTTGC
>JAYUCQ010000157.1:0-5375 GCA_043740265.1 Hyphomicrobium sp. | reverse complement strand
GAAGGGCGGCGACGCGGCTTAAGCCTTATCGCGTCGACTTCGTGCCACGATCAAGAAAGCCTCCGGAAGCTCGCGCGCCGGGGGCTTTTTGCTGCATGAGCGAAATTGATTGGCCCGCAATTTGAATATAATCATATCGATGATGTTCTTTGAACGATCAATCATTGCCAGCTTTGGTTTGCGGTCTTGAAAAGAAGGCGCCCGGTTTATGTTTCGCAATGGCATTTACAAGGTTGGTTACCGCAGCCCCTTGCATGATGAAGGCTCGGGCGAAAATGGTTTCGCAATTATGCGCGATGGCTTTATTATCGGCTCTGACCGGCTTGGTGCGGTTTTCACCGGCGGGCCTGGTTTAGGCGGCTGCGAATGCGTGACCGTGAAATTGACCGTTCCACCTGGCGGCGAACTTATCACGGGTTTCCGCGCCGGTCCCGCTGGCGCAACACTAAAAGTCCTAACCTGGCTCGATCCAGAAAAGCTCAGCCAAACAGCGATCGTTGAAGTGGCAGGAGAGCCGGTGGAGGTACAAGTCAGCTATCTTGGCCCACTTCCAGAATGATGGGCCTGAAAGGGGACCTCAAGACTTGCCTCGGTGAACGCGACCGGGCATCACGTCGCTATGACAAACCCTGCCGATACAAAGTCCTCCAAAGACCGCCGCGTTCTGCTTGGCCAGATTACGGGTGCCCACGGCATTCGCGGCGACGTGATCGTTCGCACGTACACCGCTGATCCCGCTGATATCGCCACATATGGCGCCTTGACCGACAAGGACGGAGAGCGGCCGACAACATTGACCATCATCCGCGTTTCGGACAAAGGCGTCGTGGCCCGGGTGAAAGGTGTCACTGACCGCAATGGGGCTGAAGCGCTTAAGGGCCGCGAACTCTACGTTACGCGCTCCAAACTGCCGAAAGCGGCAGAAGCAGAATACTATCACGCCGACCTGATCGGACTTGAAGCCATGACCGAGGACGGCCAGCTGTTTGGCCGGGTGGCCGCGGTACAAAACTTCGGTGCCGGCGATTTACTTGAAATCAAACTGAGCGACGGCCGGGGTATCGAATTCATCCCCTTCACCAATGCCTGCGTTCCGGACGTTGACATTGCCGCCGGCCGCCTAACCGTCGTGCCGCCGGTTATGACGGGTAAGCCGGAAGCTCCAGAGGACGGCGGCGCGACGGACGAAGGCCGTTAACCGCGCGCAATCTGGACGCGATCTGGCGTCCACACGAAAACACCCCGGCCTCTAGCGGGGAGAGCCGGGGTGCCTGCCACAGCGGGTTCCACTTTTGGGGAGCGTTGCTGCTGTGACGAGTGTTCAACGGCTCAGGCCTGTGAGTTATTCCCGCCGCGACTAAAAATCCTTAGGCAAGCCGAGCTTCGGCGCAGCCGGTCAGTCTTGACTATTTACACAGTTACACATATCCTGTGGTAATGAAAAACATTACCCTGGCCATCGATGAGAATCTACTGAAAGAGGTCCGCAAATACGCGGCCGAGCACGACACGTCCGTGAACGCGATCGTTCGTGAAAAGCTGGCTGAAGTCGTTGCCCCCAAAAAGCGTATGGCAGACGCCTTGAAGCGGATGGAGGCTATCGCCGACGAGGCGGGGATGGAAGTCGGTCCTATCACCTGGACGCGCGACGATATCTATGAGCGTTGAGGTTTTTCTCGATACCAACATCTTACTCTACGCTGCATCGGGGAGTCCGGTGGAGGCGGAAAAGCGCAAGATATCCCGCCAAATTATGCGATCTGAAAATTTTGGCATCTCAACACAGGTTCTCCAGGAGTTCTTTGTCAACGCTGTTTGCAAAGCGCATCTGAAAATGACGTCCGTCGAAGCTAGGAATTGGATGTCTGGACTAGATGAGCGCCCGTGCTTGATCGTCGATCGAGAACTCATTGGTCTCAGTGTCGCGAAATCGATCCGCTATAAAATCAGCTACTGGGATGGTGCGATTTTGGCCGCTGCAGAGGCGCTAGGAGCCACAACCCTTTACTCCGAAGACCTCAGCCACGGTCAGAGCTATGGGCCTGTTAAAGTTGTGAATCCATTTAAGTAGCCCCTCCCACCATCGTCGCCCTTGCTGCACTGCAAAAAAAGGTGGTAAACCGAACTCGAAGCAGCGCGGAGCACCGCAACATCCCTTAGGGCGGCAATGGCTATTCTGATCGACAAAAATACCAAGGTTCTGTGTCAGGGCATCACCGGCAGCCAAGGCACGTTTCACACCAAGCAGGCCAAGGCCTACGGTACTCAGATCGTCGGCGGCGTGACGCCCGGCAAGGGCGGCTCGAAACACCCCGACGCTGAACTGGCTGGCGTGCCCCTTTTCGACAGTGTCGACGAAGCCGTCGCCAAGACCGGCGCCAACGCCACCTCGATCTACGTTCCGCCTCCATTCGCAGCCGACGCCATCCTCGAAGCCATCGACGCGGAAATTCCGCTGATCGTCTGCATCACCGAAGGCATCCCGGTGATGGACATGGTGCGTGTGAAGCGGGCGCTTGAAGGGTCGAAGTCGCGTCTCGTCGGGCCCAACTGCCCCGGTGTGCTGACCCCAGGCCAGTGCAAGATCGGCATCATGCCCGGCAACATATTTAAACACGGCACCGTCGGCATTGTCTCGCGCTCGGGCACGCTTACCTATGAGGCGGTCAAGCAGACGAGTGACGTCGGCCTTGGCCAGACGACGGCCGTCGGCATCGGCGGCGATCCGGTCAAGGGCACGGAATTCATCGATATCCTCGATCTCTTCCTGTCGGACAAGGAAACAAAATCGATCATCATGATCGGCGAAATCGGCGGTTCGGCCGAAGAAGATGCCTCCGAATTTCTGCGCCGTGAAGCCGCCAAAGGCCGCAAAAAGCCCATGGCCGGGTTCATTGCCGGCGTAACAGCGCCTCCCGGCCGGCGTATGGGACATGCGGGCGCAATCATTTCCGGCGGCAAAGGCGGCGCTGAAGACAAGCTTGCAGCTATGAAATCGGCAGGCATTGCGATTGCATCGAGCCCGGCGGCTCTGGGCAAGACTTTGATTGAAGTGCTGCGATCCTAGGACTGCGGCGGCACGTATTGGTTCTATCGAAAGTCAAATCGAAAAGTCCGTAATCACGCCGATTTCAAACTGCCGGACGAAAGTGCTGGAGCAAGAAAGGGTGAAGGCGAATGTCACGACAAGCACAGAACGACGCGTTTTTGCGGACCTCGTTTCTGAGTGCTGCCAACGCTCCGTATGTCGAAGATATGCAGGCCGAATACGAGCGCAATCCCGGTGCGGTCAGCGATGAATGGCGGCGTTTTTTCGAAAGCATAAAAGAGCCGGCATCCGGCCCATCTCCGGCTGCTACTGGCGCCTCTTGGGCCGCGCCGTTGTCAGCCCTTCTCAACGATAACGCCGCCGATCGCGATCTTGTCGGGGCGCTCACTGGCGACTATGGCGACGCCGAGCGCTCGATCCGAAGCCGCTTAGAGCAGCGAGCTCAGGCAAATGGCTTTGAAATGTCGCCGGCCGTCTCGTTGCGAGCGACGCAGGATTCCATTCGCGCTCTCATGCTCATCCGCGCCTATCGCGTCATGGGACACTTAGCGGCTGATCTTGACCCGCTCGGTCTTTCCGATCGCAAGGTGCACCGTGAACTGCTGCCCGAGACCTATGGCTTTACCGAAGCTGATCTCGACCGGCCGATTTTCATTGATCGCGTGCTCGGCCTCGACACTGCAACGATGCGCCAGATTTTAGCGATCCTGCGCCGCACCTATTGCCGCCAGATCGGCGTGCAGTTCACGCACATTACAGATCCGGCGCAAAAGGGCTGGATCCAAGAACGCATCGAGGGCGCTGAAAAAGACGTTCGTTTCACCAACGAGGGCCGCAAGGCAATCCTGCGCAAACTCATCGAATCCGAAACGTTCGAGAAATTCTGCGATCTTAAGTACACCGGCACCAAACGCTTCGGTCTCGATGGCGGCGAAGCCATGATCCCGGCGCTGGAGCAGATCATCAAGCGCGGCGGTCATCTCGGCGTCAGTGAAATCGTGCTCGGCATGGCACATCGCGGCCGCTTGAATGTGCTGGCCAACGTTATGGCAAAACCCTTGCGTGCCATATTCAAGGAATTCAAAGGCGGCTCGTTCAAGCCCGATGACGTTGAAGGTTCGGGCGACGTCAAATACCACCTCGGCGCTTCATCCGACCGGATGTTCGACGGCAATACCGTGCACTTGTCGTTGACCGCCAATCCTTCACATCTTGAAATTGTCGATCCCGTCGTACTTGGAAAAGTCCGCGCTAAACAGGACCAGCACGGCTGTGAGCCGGGCGAACGCACGCCTGTGCTGCCGCTGCTTATTCACGGCGATGCCGCATTTGCTGGCCAAGGCGTGGTTGCTGAATGCTTCGGTTTGTCAGGGTTACGCGGTCACCGCACCGGCGGCTCGATCCACTTTGTCATCAACAACCAGATTGGCTTTACCACCAGTCCGCACAATTCACGCTCATCGCCCTATTGCTCTGACGTCGCCTTGATGATCGAAGCGCCAATTTTCCACGTTAACGGAGACTATCCGGAAGCTGTGGTTCACGTTGCCAAAATCGCCGCCGAATTCCGCCAGCGGTTCCAGAAGCCCGTCGTCATCGACATGTTCTGCTACCGCCGCTTTGGCCATAACGAAGCTGACGAGCCGCTGTTCACGCAGCCGACAATGTACAAGGCCATCAAGCAGCATCCGGGCGTCGTCGAGAAGTATTCGAACTATCTCGTCGAAGACGGCGTCATGACCGCCGCTGAAGTTGACGAGATGAAAGCCTCTGTCAGGGCCACATTGGACTCAGAGTTCGCTCAGTCCGACGGCTACAAGCCCAACAAAGCCGATTGGTTCGACGGCCGCTGGTCCGGCTTGGCGCGCCCAGATACCGACGATTGGCGTGGCCTCACTGGAATGCCGATCGAGCAACTCAAGGACATCGGACGGCGCGTAACGACCATCCCGAAAGATCTCAACGTCCACAAAACGATTGGCAAACTGCTCGAGAAACGCCGCGAAATGGTCGAGACCGGCCAGGGCATCGACTGGTCGATGGCGGAACACATGTCGCTGGCTACGCTGCTGATGGAAGGCTTCCCCGTCCGCTTCTCAGGTCAAGACAGTGAGCGCGGCACCTTCTCGCAACGCCACGCCGTGCTGATTGACCAGGATAACGAGCGCCGGTTTGCGCCGTTGAAGCATTTAGCGTCGAATCAGGCCCGTTTCGAAATCGTCAATTCGATGCTGTCTGAGGAAGCAGTCCTCGGCTTCGAGTACGGTTATTCGCTCGCCGAACCCAATGCGCTGACGATGTGGGAAGCCCAGTTCGGCGATTTCGC
>JAYUCQ010000156.1:0-2193 GCA_043740265.1 Hyphomicrobium sp. | reverse complement strand
CCTTCGAAACGCAGCCAGGCGATCAATTCCCGGCAGGCCGATTCCGAATAACGCAACTCGATCACGTCTTGCAGCGTTGCGATATATTCAGCGTCGTTATCGTTGTTTTTGTAGAACTGCGCCAAGCGGCGTTTCAACGTTGCATCACGCGGCCGTTCGGCGCTCATCGCCTCAATGACACTGCGCGCTTTGGCAATGTTGCCCTGGTTTTCGTAAAGCGCCAGAAGCTGATGCAGCGTGCGATAGCGTCTGTCGCCGCCGGTCACTTGCTGTTCCAGGATCGTCAGCGCTTCGCGCGAGTGGCCGTCCTGCTCGAGCATGGCCACCCGCTCGTTTTCGCCCGGCAGCATCGCCCACCCGGCCGCAATCGAGCACGCGAACACGGTTACCATGATGATGCGGTCGGGGCGGACAGGAACGCGAAGCCGGTCAGTGATCATTACAAGTGAACCTCACCTGTAGCGGATTTTGCGCGTCGGTTTTGATCGATGCCGCGACCACGCCAGCAGCATCGGCCGTGGCTTCAACCGTCGTTACCGGGATGCCGTTGCGGCTCGCCTGCACCTCAAAACTTTGACCAGCCGACGTTTGCCACGTCATATCACCGGATCCATATCCGTGGGCATCAAACGAGAAGCCGCAGGCGTCGCGATGCAGGCCCTGGATTTGCCAGCGGCTATCAATCAACCGGGCGCTGCCTTTGTCAAACACCCGCCCAGCATCCTGCTGGCGGATGGTGATGAGCACCGGCTCGATCGCCGGATCAAGGGCAACGTAAAGTGATCCTGCGTGACGGGTCGCGCCCAGAACGCCGGTACTCTTTGAGTCATCGAGATCGATGCCAGCGGCCTCATCGATGCGCACCGTCTGCAAGTTGCCGTGATGCGAAATTGCCCAGCTCGTCGCATCCACCTGATTGATATCGGTTACAAAGAAGTCATCGGCAATCGCCGCATAGTCCGACGCCTTAACCGGAATGACTTGGGCGGCCCGCTCTTGGGCGACAAACGACTTGATCGCCAGCAGAGACCCAGGCTTTTCGCCGGAGTACATATGATAGTACAGGTTGATGGGCTTCAGGCGGCGTGGCAGCTCGGTGTTCTTGACCGTTTCGGAGAGCAACAGCTGACCATAGAACGGCCCATGCCAATTGTTGGTGTAGGTATTCTCGTTGCTGTTCGCGGCATAGATTTGCCGTTGTGCGCCGACCGTACGTGATATGGGCGGCACGTAATAGACGGATGGAAACTCTGCATCGAAACGCGAGTCGCCGCCATTCATGTTGCGCACACCGGCATCGCGGGTCAGTTTGATCACGGATTCGAAAGCTTCGGCATCGCCGCTCCACAAGTAGATGCCGGCCTTTTTCCCCGCAGGCGCCAGGCTTTCTGAAATTTCGAGTGCGCGCTTGACCTCCTGTGTCAGATCAAACGGTTCTTTCATATAGCCCCGCGGCAACTCTGATCCGCCAGCCACATAACGCAACTGCGCGTCGGCTTCATCGATTTTGCCGGCAACGCGATAGAGCATCTGCCGCATACGGTCCATGACCGAAAGTACCGGATAGCCGGCGCTGTCGATCAAACGCTGTTCAGCAGCCCGGCTGTAATTCTCATAAAAACCCCACGTAAAAGGGTGCGTATACGTGTGGCTTGCAACTTCTACCTGCGGCAGAGCGAAAATGCGCGCCGCGATGACGCGTGCCGATTCCAGGCCGCCAAGTGCGGGTACAGCGTCGCCGCCGATCAAGCCAACCGACACCGGCATATCCGGATTTGGCTCGATCACTTCCCGCGCGATGACTTCGGCGGCCGACGTTTGCGTTTCGCGATAACCTTCAATTTCGGAAATGTTGTTCCAGCCGTCGCCGTCGATGTGGCTGAAGTACATCCGCCGCCCGGCCAGTGTCGTCACGTCAGGAACCGGAAAACGATCTTCACCAAAGGCCTGCTTGAAGAACGCAAACGGGTTCAAGACCCAGCGGGCTTTATCAATTGGCGTGTCGTAGTAGATCGTGAAGGCATCCGCGGCATACCCTCCCGCCGCACTCGTCGAGATCAGCACTGACGAGATGTCGCCCTCGGCCTCAGTCACCGTCGCCGCCAGATGGATCTTCGCCGCCGTGCCGCTGGTCTGGACAACGCGGAATTCCGGCAGCGCCTTATCGACGGGCCGCTCGAAGCCCGCCATCTC
>JAYUCQ010000155.1:0-2194 GCA_043740265.1 Hyphomicrobium sp. | reverse complement strand
AAACTCGCCTACGATATTGGCACCATGATTGAGCTGCCGAGGGCGGCGCTGCGGGCTGAAGAACTCGCCAAGGGCGAAACCGGCGCAGACTTCTTTTCCTTCGGCACCAACGATTTGACTCAGACGGCACTCGGGCTATCGCGCGACGATGCCTCACCAATCTTATCGAGTTACCTTGAGCACGAGATCATCGCCGTCGATCCGTTTGTTTCCATCGACCAAGCGGGCGTTGGCGAACTCGTCAAAATTGGCATGACGCGGGGCCGCGCCGCCAAACCAAGCCTCAAAACCGGCATTTGCGGGGAACACGGCGGCGATCCGAAATCAATTTCGTTCTTCGAGAGCGTGGGTCTGGATTATATCTCGTGTTCGCCGTACCGGGTTCCAGTTGCCCGCTTGTCAGCGGCGCAGGCTGCAATCAAAACACGGCTGGCGTCCGCCGCGGGCAAACTGAAAGCCTATGATTAGTTGCCGTTGCGGCGGTCAAGCTCGTCGAGACTCGGCTGGCGCGGACGCGGGCCCTTCACCGGCGGCATCAGCATCAGCCAGATGACGAGCGGCGGAAACAGGAAGCACCACGCCACCCAGAACGAATAGCCACGATTTTTCTGCCACGCAAAAACATATGCCAGGGCTGCCGCCGTGATTGAACTCGCACCCCATATGGCAATCCATTGCATGGCGATCATGTCTCATTTCTCAGTGGCGGCGATCAACAAGCAGGCATTACGCGCTAGAACCTTAACCAGGGCTGAATGACGTGTTCTTCAACTTTGTCAAAATCGAGCGCGGGCGGGCCGGCTGGCGGTACCACGTGGTTTGAAATCCAAGCCTAAATCAAGAACCGGCGCGGAATGTGTCAGCGCGCCTACAGATATCATATCAACGCCGGTTTCAGCGAGGGCCCGCACGGTGTCGAGGTTAACGCCACCGGAGGCTTCGGTGAGGCAGCGGCCCGCGACGCGCTTGACGGCGTCTTTCAACTGCGCTGGCGTCATGTTGTCGAGCAGGACGGCGTCGATCTTGTGTTTCAACACTTCGTCGAGCTGATCCAGTGTATCCACTTCAACTTCGATCTTGACCATATGACCTGCCGCGGCGCGCGCGGCTGTAATGGCCGCCGGCAGGCCCCCCGCCGCGACGATGTGGTTGTCCTTGATCAGAACGGCGTCGAACAGTCCCGTGCGATGATTTTGGCCGCCGCCGCAGCGCACCGCGTACTTCTCGAAAGCCCTCAGACCAGGAGTGGTTTTGCGGGTATCGACGATTTTGGCTTTCGTACTTGCAACGGCCTCGGCATAGCGCCGGGTCAGTGTCGCGATTCCCGACATTCGGCCCATGAAGTTGAGGGCGACACGCTCTGCCGTCAACAGGGCGCGGGCATTGCCGGTTATCACGGCAATCACGTCGCCCGCCGTAACCGCTGTGCCGTCTTTGGCTTTTACTGTGAAGGTGACGGCGGGATCGAGCGCGCGGAATGCGGCTTCGGCAAGCTGCAGTCCAGAAACCACGCCGTCGCGCCGCGTCGCGATGATGGCTTCAGCGGAGGCATCTGCCGCAACCGTCGCGTTGGTGGTGATATCGCCGGCAAGGCCGAGGTCTTCGGTCAGCGCCGCGCGAATAGCTGAATCAACCAGAGGCCCTGGCAGGGGAGATAACGCAAGTGCCGCGGTCATGCGCGGCATCCAGCCAGCCTATCAATGGCTTCCGGTTTGCGGCGCGGCGTGTCCAACTTTTTCAAATCAGCGAGCGTCATGAACGTGCGCTGTGCCAACGCTCGATCCGTATCTGGAAAATCGCTGCGGTAATGTCCGCCGCGGCTTTCCTTACGCTGCAAAGCCGCAGCGGTTATCAAGCGCGCGGTCAGTATCATGTTTGCCAGCACCGTGTCACCCGACGCTTCGCGATCCAGCACGGCGAGCGCTTCGAGTGCTTTTCGCAGCCCCGACTCGGTCCGCACCACGCCGACCAAGGTCGTCATTATGTCTCGCAGGCGGGCCACAGCCGCCGCGCGCAACTCGGGATCGGCGGGCTGGGTGCCGTTGACACGCCTTGGCTCGACGAAGTGTCCCGGCTTGTCTGATGGCAAAACAGATTTGATATCTGTCGCAACGCGCGCACCGAACACGGCCGCTTCAAGAAGTGAGTTCGACGCCAAGCGGTTGGCGCCGTGCAGGCCGGTCGATGCAACTTC
>JAYUCQ010000154.1:0-2196 GCA_043740265.1 Hyphomicrobium sp. | reverse complement strand
TTTGAGGGGATGTAGAACAGCTTGGTGTCAGGGCTGTATGCCATCGGCATCCAGTTCTTGCCGCCCAAAAATGCAGGAATGGCAAAAATTGAACTTCCCTTTTTGCCGTCAGGCGATTTGGCAGGATCGCTGGGACGGAACGCATCGTCGTAGATTGGCCGTCCATCCTTATCGATACCCTTGGCCCAGTTGATCTTCTCGACAAAGGGTGCCGCCGAGATGAACTTGCCCGTGGCCCGCTCAAGGACGTAAAAGAACCCATTCCGGTCTGCAGTGGCAGCAGCCTTAACGCCGTTCAGGTCGAACGAGACCACTTCGTTTGTGCCGTCATAGTCCCATCCGTCATGCGGCGTCGTCTGGAAGCCCCACTTAATCTCGCCGGTTTCGGGATCGATCGCGATGCGCGAGCAGCCCCATTTGTTGTCGCCCGCACGGATATGGCTGTTCCAAGGACCAGGGTTGCCAACCCCGAAGAATACCAGCTTGGTGTCAGGATCGTAGGTGCCGCCGAGCCAAGGTGCACCGCCACCGGTCTTCCAAAGATCGCCTGGCCAAGTTTCATTTTGCTTGCCGGTCATGGTCGACGGTTTGCCCTCGAACGTGCCAACGTTGCCTTCAATAGTTGGACGCGTCCAAACAAGATCGCCGTTGTCAACCTTACGTGCTTCCACGCGACCGACAATGCCGAATTCGCTACCCGAAACACCAGTTACGATGATTGGCCCCCACTTTTTAGAGGGAATAATCAACGGTGCCGCGGTTGCAGTGTGTCCAGCGGTCGGATCGTCAATATCCTTCGACCAGACAACTTTGCCAGTCTTTTTGTCGAGTGCGACGACCTTAGCGTCGAGCGTCATGAAATAAACTTTGTCACCAAAGAGTGCTGCACCGCGATTGATAACATCGCAGCACGTGAGGAGGCCCTCGGGGAGGCGGGCGGCGTATTCCCAAAGCTTCGCACCGGTCTTAGTGTCGATGGCGAACATGCGGCTGTAAGAGCCTGTGACGTACATCACGCCGTCTTCGACAACTGGCTGAGTTTCCTGGCCGCGCATTTTCTCGCCGCCGAACGAAAACGCCCAAGCTGGCACCAGCCTCGCAACAGAACCCGTGTCGATTTGCTTCAATGAACTATAGCGCTGCGCGTTGTAGCCCATGCCGTTCTGCAGAACGTCGCCGGTCGATTTCTCGTCATTGAGCAAGTCGTCCATCGTGACATCTTTGGCGCTCGCAGACTGTGCCATGCAAAGTGCAGCCGCTAGCGCGGAAGCCGATGCTAAGCTGCTCCATTGCCGCGTCGCAGGGCGTCCAGACGTCCGAGAAAAGCGTTCACCGATCATGGTTTTCTCCCCTTTGCCTTCTTGATTGAGCGATTTCGCTTTGACGGCTGCGACGCTCTTCTCAACAGGGCGCAATGGCCATGCCAAAAGGTTAGGAGACTGATAGAGTTCATTATTCCGCAATTTGCGCGTCAGCTCTGTTCATAATGTGAGCAGGAATTGCGTGCGGGGTGTTTAAGGACACAACGCTGGTGCGCCGCACAAACGAAATTTCAGCGAGCGACCAATCGCTTATGTAGCATTTTCGGTATCTAATACTATTGGATGTGGACCGAGCTAGCTAACTGGACGTTAGCCGCCGTCGGCGGATTCGAGGGCCTTGTAGACCGTATTGCGGCATACGTTGAGCCGCCGCGCGGTCTCGCTAATGTTACGGCCGGTTTCCGCATAAACCTGCAGCAGCCGGGCGCGTTGCAAACCACGCAGTGACCTTTCGGACTCTACCGGCTGCGCTGCCGAGCAGGGAACCGACGCGACCAGCTCTTCATCAAACAGGTTATTTTGCACAGCAAGTGAAATGCGTTCAAGAGCGCCTTTGAGTTCACGAATGTTACCGGGCCATGCCCGCTTTGCGAGTGCCCCCAAGGCACCAGCGGTGATCTGAAAATCCGGATTGAGCGTTGCGAGTAGATGGAGAACTATGGCGTCAAAGTCGCCGCGCTCGGAGAGTGGTGGGAGAGTAGCGTGCATCGTATTCAGTCGATAGAGTAGATCGGCCCGGAATCGTCGGCTGGCAACGGCTTGCCCAAGATCGACATTGGTCGCTGAAACAATGAGCACATCAACTTTGCGCGGCGCGCCGCCAATCGGCCGGACAGTGAAATCGTCGAGGAAACGCAGAAGTACCGATTGAAGC
>JAYUCQ010000153.1:0-5394 GCA_043740265.1 Hyphomicrobium sp. | reverse complement strand
GCAGCCAAACGATCTCGGCGGTTTGAATGCTGGAATGGGACGCAAGATACTTCGCCACCGTGTCGAGACACGAAAACAGCGTCACCGCCGCGCACATCAGCAGGATGGCCTTGAGCCGGTCGTGCATGACACCCGGCGGAGCAATTGAGATCGTCTCGGACATGAAGCCTGCGAATGCCGGGGTGCGGTGGCGGAATGGCGGGCTTCTCATACACCGATTTGCCCAAATGTTGCGCACGGGCGGCGCGGGGCGGGCATGTGCGCCACGCATGGGGACGTTTAGATTGCGGCCTACCCGTCTAGGTTACCCGATGTTTCGAGTATCGCGATTGCGCCGGGGAGGGCCCACGCGACTATCCTGGCAACAAGCACCAACCACAGGTGAATCATTTCAAGGCTTTACGGCGGTTTTTGAGCCGTGACCTTTCGCTCACAATCAATTGCCGAAAGCGGGCTTGCACCGGCCCGCAAAGCCCGCTAACCCCTCCCTCTTGGGGCCGGTAGCTCAGCGGTAGAGCACCCGACTTTTAATCGAGTGGTCGAGGGTTCGATCCCCTCCCGGCCCACCAATTTTCTCGCAATCGGGTTTACCACTCACAGCTCGCCATTTCACGGTTTGGTGGCGTGTTCGCGCACAACCTTATGCACGTAGGCCAGCTTGTCGTAGGCAGGTGCCGGGATGACAAACGGATAGAAGTCGCTGTGACCCATGCTGCGCGAGATGCGGTTCATGGCGATGGTCAGCGGTATCCACCGGTCCACGAGAGTGTCAAACGTCTCCTCGCGGTACACGTCGTAGCGTTTGAAGGGCCAGATCGCGCCAAAGTTCAAACCCGCAGCACGGGGCTCCATGCCCGCTGAGTCAGCCGTATCGACGGCTTCCATCATGTGCAGGTAGTGTGCCCAAGTCTCCGCCCAATCCTCCCAGGGATGCGACGTTGCGTAGGCGGAAACGTAGTGCGACTGCCAGTTTGGAGGCGCGCCAGCGGCGTAGTGGCGTTCAATGGCCTCCGGGTAGAATTGCCGTTCGTCGCCAAAGAGAGTGCGGAAGGCTTCTATGCCGGTCGCGCCTTCAATCAGCATGGACCAGTAAAAATGCCCGCTCTCGTGGCGCAGGTGGCCGAGCAGGGTGCGGTAGGGTTCACCGAAATGCTGGCGCATCCGCTCGCGCTCGACCGCATCCGTTTCCATGATGTCGATGCTGATGACACCGTCGAGGTGCCCGGTGGTGGTGTTGCGGGCAAAATCGAACGTCAGGCGGCCGGGCGGCGTCGTGCCGGCATCGAGCGGCAAATTAAAGCGAAGGAGTGAATAGACGAGCCTTTTTTTGGCGCGCTCCAAATCGGCCCAAGCTGTCAGGCTTCCGTCTTCTGAAAGGTTAGGAATTGTGCGGTTGAGGTCACAGGCGACGCAGCGGTCGTTGTTGTCGCCGGCCGAGGTCAGCCAATTGCAGACGCCGTGCGCTGCGTTCGAACAATAGCGCAACAGTTCTTTGCCGCGGCTCTTGGATGCCTTGAAGAGACCGCTGCCCGGTGCGGTTTCTTCCAGAGCGACCATTGTCAGCGTTGCTGCATGAAATCCGACTGGATGCTTGCATTTAAGGCACGTGACGTTTTCGAAATAGAGTGTGCTGTTACAATTTGTGCAGGCGAAGTTTCGCATTCCATTTCCGATCACAGAACCTACAGAATTCACAGTGTATCTGAGCGCATAATCCCGGCAAGATCTGTCGCGACTGCACCCCTACGTCACCCTCGCCGCTCCGGCATTAGCCTGGTTTTCATGCAAACAGCCGCTGTAAATTTCAGCGGCTGCCAAGACTTCGGTCATTTTAGCAGGGAAAACGAGTGTGGCGCTGAGTTCATCTTGCCGCGGTCATCCTGACAGGCTAACGCAGATTTGACAGTCTCGTTCCCGTCTTTAATGCGCGTTTCCGCGTGATCAAATATAGGACTTGTTGCACGCATGTCTCTCCATGCCGCACTGACGCATGAGACGACCTACACCTACGACCGGCGCATCGCGATGGGGCCGCAAATTATCCGGCTCAGACCGGCTCCCCATTGCCGGACGCCGATTTTGAGCTACGCGTTGAAGCTTGAGCCGAAGATGCACTTTCTGAATTGGCAGCAAGATCCGTTCGGCAACTATCTAGCGCGCATCGTGCTGCCGGAGGAGACCGAAAAATTCTCGGTCACCGTCGATCTCATCGCCGATATGGCGGTGATCAATCCGTTCGATTTCTTTATTGCCGACGAAGCCAAGGACTGGCCATTTAAATACGAGGCGGCCCTTGTGACGGAGCTCGGCCCCTATTTGCGCCCCGAACCGGTCAGCCGCCGTCTTCGCGCGTACCTCGATGACATCAACATCAGATCGGATATCACGCTCGATTTTCTCTGTGACCTCAATCGAAAACTGCAAAAGGATATTGGCTATCTGGTCCGTATGGAGCCGGGCGTTCAGTCTCCCGACGAGACCCTGGAAAAAGCCAGCGGATCATGCCGCGATAGCGCTTGGCTGCTGGTGCAGGTGCTGCGCAATCTCGGCCTCGCCGCGCGGTTTGTTTCCGGTTACCTCATCCAGTTGACGCCGGACGTGAAAGCGCTCGACGGCCCGACCGGCACCGACGTTGATTTCACCGATCTGCACGCTTGGACGGAAGTTTACGTGCCGGGTGCCGGCTGGATCGGTCTCGATCCGACGTCGGGGCTGCTTGCTGGCGAAGGCCATATACCGCTAGCAGCAACGCCGCATCCGGTCAGTGCGGCCCCCATTACCGGCAAGCACGGCAAGGCCGAAGTGACTTTTGGCTTCAAGATGGGCGTGACGCGTATTCTTGAAACGCCGCGCGTGACGAAACCTTTCTCCGATGACACGTGGAACGCTATTCTAGAGAGCGGGCGCAAAGTCGATGACCGGCTGACCAAGGGCGATGTGCGCCTCAGCATGGGAGGCGAACCGACGTTCGTTGCCGCTGATGACATGGACGGCGCGGAGTGGAACATCGCAGCTGTCGGCCCAACCAAGCGGCACTATGCCGATGCGCTCATCCGCCGTCTGCAAGCCCGCTTTGCGCCGGGCGGACTGCTGCACTACGGCCAGGGTAAGTGGTATCCGGGCGAGCAATTGCCGCGCTGGGCGTTTGCGCTCTATTGGCGGGGCGACGGGCTGCCGCTTTGGGAAGACGCCAAGCTGATTGCGCCGGAAGCGCCGCAAACGCAGGCTAATATCAGCGACGCAAAAGTCTTTACGGAAAAACTTTGCCAGCAGCTTGGTCTGCCGGTTGAAAGCGCGATCCCGGCTTATGAGGATGCTGCTCATTTCATTCTGGCCGAGCAGAGATTGCCGCTCATTGCCAGCGAGACCGGTGCCGATGTCGATGATGACATCGAGCGCGACCGTATCGTTCGCGTCATTGACCGGGGGCTAACGGAGCCCGCGAGTTATGTGCTGCCGATCCAAGTTTGGCATACGCAGGACCGGGGACGGCGCTGGGTGACAGAACGCTGGTCGCTGCGCCGCGAGCGGTTGTTTCTGCTGACTGGAGATTCGCCTGCTGGGTTCCGGCTGCCGCTCGGGTCTTTGCCTTCGTTAACACCGTTGGACTTTCCGCATGTTCTGCCGCGGGATTCCTTTGCCGTGACTGCACCACTCCCCGAACGCTCGGTGCTGATGCAGCAGCGCCGCACGGTTTCGCTCGAACCGCCGTCGGTGATGCCGGCGGGGCCGACCGACATTTTTGGTTCCGTCCGCACCGCGATGACCATTGAACCGCGCGGCGGGCACTTGTGCGTGTTCATGCCCCCCGTGACCGATGCCGAAGACTACGCCGCGCTGCTGGCCGCCATCGAGGAAGCGGCTAAGAACAGCGGCATTTGCATTCACGTTGAAGGCTACACACCGCCGTCCGATCCTCGCTTGAACGTCATCAAGGTAACGCCCGATCCTGGCGTTATCGAAGTCAACGTGCATCCAGCTGCGTCGTGGGACGATGCGGTTGCGATCACGACGGCGATCTACGATGAAGCGCACAAGACGCGGCTGTGCGCTGAGAAATTCATGCTTGATGGACGCCACACGGGCACAGGCGGCGGCAATCACATCGTGCTCGGCGGCTTAAAACCTGAAGATAGCCCGTTTCTGCGCCGCCCCGATCTGCTGGCCTCGATCATTGCCTATTGGCAAAATCATCCGTCGCTGTCGTACCTGTTTTCGGGCACGTTCATTGGTCCGACAAGCCAGGCGCCGCGCGTTGATGAAGCGCGCCACGAGCAGCTCTATGAGCTCGAGATTGCGTTGTCGCAAATTCCCGATCCGTCTGCCGGGACCGTGCCGCCTTGGCTTGTCGACCGGATATTCAGAAATCTGCTGATTGACGTGACGGGCAATACGCACCGCGCCGAAATCTGCATCGACAAGCTCTATTCGCCTGACAGTGCCACCGGCCGATTGGGTTTGATCGAGTTCCGGTCGTTCGAAATGCCACCGCACGCGCGCATGAGCTTGGCCCAGCAGTTGCTGTTGCGCGCCCTGATCGTCAAGTTCTGGGAGAAGCCCTACCGGCAAAAGCTTGTCCGCTGGGGCACGTCGCTGCACGACCGGTTTATGCTGCCGCATTTTATCTGGAGCGATTTTGCCAGCGTCATCGACGATTTGAAGGCGGCTGATCTGTCCGTCGATCTGGAATGGTTCCGGCCGCACTATGAGTTCCGTTTTCCTTGTCTTGGCAAGACGAACGGGTCCGGCGTTGAAATCGAATTGCGCCAAGCGCTTGAGCCATGGCACGTTCTTGGCGAAGAAGGCGTTACGGGCGGCACGGCGCGCTACGTCGATTCGTCACTTGAGCGTGTGCAGTTGATGGCGACAGGCCTCACCGGCGACCGCTATGTCGTGACGTGTAACGGGCGGGCGCTGCCGATGGCGGGTACGGGAACAGCAGGCGAAGCCGTCGCCGGGGTGCGCTACCGCGCATGGGGGCCGCCATCAGCGTTGCATCCGACGATACCAGTACACGTGCCGCTGACGTTCGATATCGTCGATACGTGGAATGGGCGGTCGATTGCCGGCAGCCGTTATCATGTCTCGCATCCGGGCGGGCGAAGCTTCGACACGTTCCCAGTCAACATGTATGAAGCGGAAGGCCGCCGCTTGTCGCGCTACGAGTCGCTTGGCCACACGGCGGGGCCGATGGCTCCGAAGCGCGCGGAGATCAACCCAGATTACCCCTTGACCCTCGATCTCCGGCGTTAACCAGGATTCGCGCCAATTGCCGATGCATGATTGGCCTTTGAAGGATTGGCTGATGCAATTCTGCAAGGTGGGTTGCGGGCTGGGTGATTCAGAATCATAGTAACTATGGTGTCAGCCAAATGAATGCGCTGGCGGCAGTTG
>JAYUCQ010000152.1:0-5399 GCA_043740265.1 Hyphomicrobium sp. | reverse complement strand
AGGAAACTGCCGGCGGGCAGCTTGTTGAGGAGAGTATATAAACCTCATGCGTCCGATTGAACTTATTGATCTTGCTGCGCAACAGACGCGCGTTCGCGCCGCAATCGACCGCCGGATCGCCCGGGTTCTTGACCACGGCAAATATATCATGGGGCCGGAGGTCGCAGAACTTGAAGTGGCACTCGCACATTTCACCGGTGCCCGCCACGCCATAACCTGCGCCAGCGGCACCGACGCGCTGCTCATCGCCATGATGGCAAAAGGTGTAAAGGCCGGCGACGGCGTACTTTGCCCAGCGTTCACTTACACGGCGACACCAGAAACTGTGGCACTCCTCGGCGCAATTCCAATTTTCATCGATGTTGATCCGTCCACTTTCAACATCACGGCGCAAAGCGTGGAAGCAGGCATTACGGAGGCCGCCCGCCGCGGTGTTAAGCCGGCAGCAATTATTGCTGTCGATCTATTTGGTCAACCGGCACCTTATGCTGAACTCTCGGCCATCGCGGACCGTTACGGGTTGTGGCTACTTGCTGACGCCGCGCAGTCTTTTGGAGCATCCGTGGGATCGCGCCGTGTTGGCACTTTCGGTCTTGTCACAGCAACCAGCTTTTTCCCAGCCAAACCTTTAGGCTGTTACGGCGATGGCGGGGCACTTTTCACAGATGATGACAATCTGGCTGATGTCATGCGTTCCATCCGGCTGCACGGCAAAGGCCGCGATAAATACGACATCGTCCGCATTGGAATAAACGGCCGGCTTGATACCATCCAGGCTGCTATTCTGCTCGAAAAACTGAGCATATTTGAAGATGAGATCGAAAAACGCAATGCCGTTGCGCGACGCTATGGCGACAGGCTCAGGCCGCACGTCGCAGTGCCTGAATTGCCGAAGAACACAACCTCAGTGTGGGCACAATATACTGTGCGGCTGGAACCCAGTAGACGCGATATAATTGCGAAGGCGCTCAAAGCAAAGGGTATCCCGACCGCAGTCTACTATCCCCGGCCTGTGCATCAGCAGCCTGCTTACGCTGATCCGAGCGCCCCTTATACACGGCTCGCATGCTCAGAACGCCTTGCCGGTGAAGTTCTTAGCCTTCCCATGCATCCCTACCTAGACGCAGACACCCAAGACTATATTGCCCACGAGTTGGTTCAAGCTCTGGCGGACAACAGCTGATCGTGATCTTTGGCCATCGCAGATATTCGAAGAGATTGGTGCGTTCTTGATACGGCTTTCGTGCAGTAGAGCTGACATAACCCCCGACCGGCCGGTGCCTCTCGCGGGCTACGCCGGCCGCACCGGACCAAGCAGCAAAGTTGAAAGCCGGCTCGAAGCGAACATTGCCGTTTTTAAAGATGCCTCAGGCCGTAGAGCGGCAATTGTAGCAATCGACTGCTTGTTCGCCGGTCACGAACTCGAAAACCTGATCCTGAGCCGCGCGGCGGAACACGGCCTCAAACAACAGGACGTATTGGTTTTTGCTTCACATACTCACTTTGCACCGCAGTTTGACGAACGTCTGAAACGGCTCGGCTCATTTGATGGCGCGGCATTCGAAAATGCCAGTTCCTCTATCTTGGCAGCGTTCGACCGCGCCATCACGGGCCCAGTTGCCGATATCACGATACGAACTTCGTCAGGGCCAATAGAGGGCGCTATTCACCGGCGGCGGCGGCGCACGTGGCCTCGGCTTTCGAGACACGGACTGAGGCTCGGAGGCATCCTTTTCGCGCCCAATCCAGAGGGACAGATCGACCACGCCGGTTCAATTGTTGTTCTGGAGTCACTGCAAGGCACGCCGCTTGCCATTCTCTGGCGCTGGACGTGTCACCCGACCAACCAGCCTGATCCTTCGGCGCTTGGTGCCGATTTCCCAGGCGTTGTCCGGGATCATTTGCGCAAGACATTCGGCGCCGATCTGCCATGCCTCTTTCTGCCGGGCTTTGCTGGCGATGTCCGCGCCGATACGTGCGATCACCGGCCAAGCCTCGGGCTTCGCTGCCGCAATATGGTTTTTGGCCCAAGCTTTCCTGCGAATACGCCGCAATCATATCGGACTTGGACGACGAAGATCGCAAGCGGCGTTGCAGCCCTTGCGGCAACGGCGACTCCGCAGCGGAACGACGGAGAAATTGCATCGGCCGCAACAAGCGTGGCTGGGTTGCAGGTGTTGCCGCTAACGCCAGGATTGCCCGCCATAGCGTTCCGCCGCCTAAGACTTGGAGCCATTGCCGACATCGTGGCCATCGCTGCCGAGCCGGTCTCCGGCCTCCAGGATTTGATCGGATTGCCCGGCATCTGGGCCTGCGGATATCTCGGCGGCGTCTTTGGCTATTGGCCAACCGAAATACAAATCGACGAAGGCGGCTACGAAAGCCATGACATGCTTGCGTACTTCGACCTCATAGGACCTTTTGCCGAAAATTCGGACCGCTTGTTCGCGTCGGCAGTGAGAGAGTTACGAAGCCTATCGTAAGGCTGCTGTATTAAAGTTGTGGCGGTGTTCTGGGGCTTCGATCAACTCGATCAGAAATCCGAGCTTTGATAAAAAGAATTGCACGTGGGCGCCGCTAAACGCGATCGCCGGATGCGGCTTGGAGACGGGCACGGCACCGGTCGTGCGCAAATGCCTGGCGGCTTCGGCAATCGAGCGGGTCCGGTAGGCAAT
Organism: Hyphomicrobium sp.; assembly: GCA_043740265.1. GTDB lineage: Bacteria > Pseudomonadota > Alphaproteobacteria > Rhizobiales > Hyphomicrobiaceae > Hyphomicrobium_B. Next base: position 2,724 of record JAYUCQ010000152.1, on the reverse strand, counting down.
TTGATTGAGTAAATCCTTGCGGGCTTGGACTGCGCCGGCGACGGGCGAGCCTTCTCCATATGGGGCAATCAATTCGTAGACCATGCCGGATGCATCACGCGCAAATCGTACCGAGACTTTGAGTCCCGCGTCATCAAACCGGTCCGTCCAGTCCAATGAGCCAAGCATGGCTTCGAGGCTGCGGCATCCCGTGCCAATATCTTTGACCACGATACCTACGTGATCAAACACTAGCCCGGGGTGATCTGCAGCGCCCATCTTCAGACTGCTCGTGCGATGAGGCAAACCGATATCGTGAGCGCGTGTTTGCGTGATTGTTCGAGTGTATAATTCGTCGCCGGAAAGAACCCCGTGCGTTCGACCTTGAACCCGAACTGCTCCACGAAGGCGACGGCTTCTTCGGGTGATTTCAAAAGGAATATGTGATCCGGTGCCGGACTGTTGATCGGCACGTTGACGAACAATCGCCCGCCGGGACGGACAACTTTCCGGATCGCTTTGAGCGCCCGCTCAGGCTCCTCCAAATGCTCAAGCACCTCTGAAAAAACCACGGCGTCAAAGGAAGCGTCCTTGGGTGCGTCGAACAAGTTGCGCTCTTCCAAAGCAAATCCATCTTTAAGACCGAGTGCCGCCAACGCTTCGCGCGTCTCAGAAAGGCTTGCTTGGCTCAAATCCCACCCCGTTACCCGGCCCGCACGCTGATCGCTAATGGCACGTGCGAGAAGCAGCCCGTGGCCTGGCCCGATTTCCAAAAGCTCATAGCCGGCTGGATTGCCGCCAAGAAAGTCCTTGGCATAAAACCCGATTGAAGCCGTGTGATTTGACCAGTAGACCTGGGTCACCAGAAGTCCGCGCATGTACTGCTGCATATACGGCCGGTTGGAGTAGACCGTATCAATAGCCTCTTGGAAATTTTTCAAGCGATACGATTTGTTGCGGCGGAAATAGATCTCTTCGTCGCGTTGAATTTTGCAGATGAAATCATAGCTCAGCAGAAACTCGTCATATTTACTGCCGCTCAGCAGCGCAATTTCGTGCGCAAGGCTGTCGCAAGATGCAAGATCGTCAGCGGTCGCTTGGCCAAACCGGCGGATAAAAAACGGCTCGTGCTGCGGCGTGAGCTCAAGTTGCCGCGTCACCATTTTTTGCAGATTAGGGTATCGCGCCAGTTGCTGATCGAGCCTGGATGTTGGGGAATCAGCCGCCAATTTATTCTGCATCATTTTCCTCTGCCGCCCCTTGGCTCGTCATTGCTGTCACGTCGATCGGAAGCTCTGGCTCTTGATAGGCCGCCAAATCGAGCACCCAAGATGTTGTTCCGTCGGCTTCAGCACTCAGCTTCGTAAAACCAAGTCTTTCATAAAGATCGCGAACCAAGGCGTTTTTACTAGACGGGATGTATAGGCCGGTCAAACGGCAGGCCCCGTCAGCACGCGCCCGCCGGGCGAGTTCCGCCAGAACTGCGTTTTCCACTTTCCGGCCAAGGACGCGGCACGACATGAGCCATAGATCAATGTTCCAGTGGGCCAAGTCTTTCCGGCAAATAACCACAGAAATCATGCCATTGTCGCCGAACAGGTCTCTCAATCGCACCTGCATCGCAACGACGCCTGGATCGGCCGCCAGCGCAGCAACTTCAGCCTCCGAGTAACGCCGGGTCGTGGTGTTAAACTGGTTCGATTTGGCGATCAGCTGAGCGATTCGCGCGCGGCCAGATCCATCGAACGGCGCGACGGTCATGACCATGCCGAGAGACCGGAGAAAGGCCTCTTGGTCACCAGCGGATTCCTGCAGCTCCGCACGCTGCGCGTTCGATTTGTAGAACGCGGCGCGATCCCTGTCTTCAGCGGTAAAATTCACCTGCTCGAAATAGCCGGCGGCCTCAAAAACGGGAAGCCACTCCGCCGGATCAACGGGCAGTTCGGGAACTGAAACTTGCGGCAAGGCATCGCGAACCTGCTTTCGCTCCGCTGGGTTGTCATCAAGAAAGACGAAGCTTTCGAGACCCAGGTCAAGCGACTTCACAAGCGCCGCGATATTGGACGCCTTGTCGCTCCAGTTTATGCGGAATGCTGCTACGTCCGTGTCACGCAGGATCATGTCGGGATGTGACCGCAAGACTTCGAGTGCAACGCTCTCGGTATTCTTCGACGATATGCAAAGAACGACGCCGCGGTTTTTATAAGCAAGCGCCATTCTCTGGACGGCGCGATGCGGCTCAGCCTTGGGATTTCCCGCGGCGAGCACGATCCCATCCATTCCGTCGTCGCCAATCACGCCGGACCAAAGCGTATTGTCGAGGTCTAAAACCAAGACGCGCTTCGACTTGCCGCTCATCGCTGCAATCAGCGTTGCAAGCCTGTCGGTGTAGAGCGGGACGTATGCCGTAGCGAAAGGATACTTGGCGATAAATGAATAGCGGCCAGCGCCCCACTGCGAATGACCAACAGCTTCAGCCAGTGCTGCCGCATCGAATATGACGAACGCATTTTCGCGGCTCGACCGGGCCAGCGCGTCGTTGAAACGGCGGCGAAGCCTGCTAACTCCACCCGGCAACCAGGCATCCATGTGAAGGTGCGGAGACTTCGAGTCACCAGCAAGTGTTTGGACAATAATTGTGCCTTTGCTGACGCTACGGACACGCGCCGCCAGTCTCTCCAGGGACTGCAAAGCCCTGCCAATAACCAGCGTCTCGTCATCGTCACTGCCAATGGCGGGAGAAAG
>JAYUCQ010000151.1:0-5401 GCA_043740265.1 Hyphomicrobium sp. | reverse complement strand
GCGCCTACCCTATGGCGATCAGGGGTTGCTGATTTCGCGGCGATTGTTCGACGAGATTGGCGGCTACAAACCTCTGCCCATCATGGAGGACGTCGATATTGTCCGCCGCATCGGGCGCAAACGCATCGTGCTTTTGAACGCGGATGCGACAACTTCGGCCGAGCGTTACCGCCGTGACGGGTACCTCGCCCGCACACTGCGCAACCAAACCTGCCTCGCCCTTTACAGCGCGGGTCTACCGGTTGCCACCATCCAGCGTATCTACGGCAATGCCAGTGCGGCGCGCTAATGTGAGCCGTACGGCGAGAGTTACGCCATCATACCTGTTGCCTAAGTCAGCCGGGCTGCGCTTCGCGCCGCGTCTCGTCATTATGGTCAAGGAGCCAACCGCGGGCCGGGTCAAGACACGCTTGGCTCGCGGTATCGGCGTTGTCGCGGCAACAGCTGCCTATCGCGCGATGCTGTTTTCAATTGCCGCCCGGCTCGGGCGTGACCGGCGCTGGCGGACAACTCTCGCGATCAGCCCCGACAGTGCATTGGCGAGCCGCATGCTGCCGCAAAGTAAAAACCGCGCGCCGCAGGGTACAGGCAATTTGGGCGACCGGCTGCAGCGTCTATTCGATCTCATGCCGCCCGGCCCCGTCGTCGTTATCGGCACCGACATTCCCGCCATCACACCTGCTGACATTGCGACGGCGTTTCGATCGCTTGGATCGCACGACGCTGTGTTTGGGCCGTCGAGGGATGGCGGCTATTGGCTGATCGGCCTGAAGCGGCGGCCGAACGTTCCTCGACCCTTTTCCCGCGTGCGCTGGTCGAGCGAACATGCGCGTGCCGATACAGTGAAAAATCTGGCTGGCCTCAAGATCGCGCATCTGCGTCCTGTCGATGACGTCGATACGGTTGATGATCTTACTCAGCAGCGGCCATTCATCGGGCGGCGCATTCTGCCAGCCCGCGTCAAGAGCGGCTAAGCTTTACCGCCCCGATGTTCTTCAAGCCGCGGCATGATCTCGACCAGATTGCAGGGCAGGTGCCGTGAATCGAGCTGGTACTTCAAAATACCGTCCCACGCATCGCAGCACGCGCCCGGCGATCCTGGCAGGCAGAAAATATACGTGCCACGGGCCACACCGGCACAAGCGCGCGACTGGATCGTCGATGTCGCGACCTTCTGAAAAGACAGCATGTGAAACAGGATCGCGAAGCCCTCAATATCCTTTTCAAACAACGGCCGCACCGCTTCCGGCGTCACGTCGCGGCCGGTAAACCCGGTGCCGCCAGTCGTGATCACGCAATCAATATTGCAGTCGGCAATCCAGTGCTCGACCTTAGAGCGGATCGCCAGCATGTCGTCCTTGACGATGGCGCGATCCGCAACCTCGTGACCGGCCAGTGTCACAAGTTCAACCAGAAGATTACCGGATTTATCTTCAGCCGCAGTGCGCGTATCTGACATTGTCAGCAGCGCGATGCGCACCGGCACGAAGGCGCGTTGTTGATCGATACCCGGCATTGCAATCTACCCTTCAGTCCATGAAAGGCTAAGTTGGACCGCCTCGCACCAAACGTCCAGGGTGGATTGCGCGCGTGCCGTGAGACTTACGCCACCGCTTGTGACGGTTCGCGGATAGCACGCACGGTGGCAACAGGAACGCAGACATCGGCGCGCAAATCACTCTCGTGATAGCGGCGCGGGTCATCGAGGTAGATCGTCACAATCGGCCGCCGGTCATCAAGCCTCAATTCTGGCGGCGCACTAAATTCGGCGTGCAGGTTCGGCATCATGGCGCGGATCGGCTCATAGCCGCCCGCCTGCCGCATCCGGGTGTAGGGACCGGCGGGAAGCGTAAACACACCAAGCTCACGCATCGCGCGTTCTTCAAACAACGGGCTTACCTGGACGCAGGCATCGTAGCGGCATTTTTCGACGCCGACGCGCGCCGGGTTATCGCGCGCCAAGCCGTAGCCACGCCCGACCGGAGAATTCAGTCCATTGCGCTCAACCCAGGTCAGCAGCCGCTCCCAGGCTTCTGGTATCGAGCTTTGATAATCACCCGTCACCCGGACATACGCCAGGCGCGCAGGGCGAAGGTAGACGAGGCCGTTTTTCATAGCTTTCCGAGGCTCATAGGCGTGTCACCGGGCAGTCCCAGCTTACATCCACACTACGGCGTTAATGAAAGCAGCCCTTTAAAACGATCCGTAAAATTTTATGCAATTGCCGCCAAAACGCCCTGCACGGGCAAGACTTTTGGAGAACGGTAAATAGAAGCAGAATATTAGCCACCCAGCCGGGCCTTGATGGCCAAGAGATCGAGCCAGGCAAGCTGCTTCGCCGCCGGCGCCCGTAGCAGATAGGCTGGATGCAGCGTGCCCATGGCTTGCACCGTTGCGGTCCCCATTTTCATTTCGCGCCATTTTCCGCGCAACTGCATAATGCCTTGCGTAACACCAAGCACCTCTTTGGCGGCTGACCCGCCAAGTGCGACGATAAATTCTGGTGCGACCAGTTCGACTTGACGTTCCAGGAACGGACGGCAGGCCAATGATTCCTGCGGCGTCGGCGGACGGTTTCCGGGCGGTCGCCAATAGACAACGTTGGTGATGTGGACGTCAGCTTCGCTGAGGCCAATGGCGGCCAGCATCTTGTCGAGCAAGTGACCCGCTGGCCCGACAAAGGGTTTGCCTTCCAGATCTTCGTCGCGGCCGGGCGCTTCACCGATGATCATCAAACGCGCGGTTGGGGCTCCGCGATAAAAGCAGAGCTTGCTGGCGGTGGCTTTCAGGGTGCAGCCGTCGAAAGCGCTGAGCGCGGCTTCAAGCGTCTCGAGCGTATCGGCTTTGCTGGCGGCGCGGCGGGCGTCTGTTCCAGCTTCGCTGGCGGCCAGCGGCGTTTGCGGCCTCGGCCTGATATCGGCGCGGATCTCCGGGTGAGCGGGTTCAACGCGCGGCGCCGTTTCAATCTTGAACGCAGGTGGCGCCACGTCGCGCGTCGGAACCATTGCAGACGCGCGATCCGGGGAAGCAAACCCGTGGCCCGGAGCTAACGCGCCGCGCGACAGCCAATCAATTGGCTCGGCATTGAGAGCTGCATCAACGCCCATCGCCCGGTACCAATCGAGCAAGCCCAGAATCTCAGATGTCTCGCTGATTTCGCTCATTCGGTCCGCTTCATAACCGGTCGCAGCGGCGAATGCACCTTTTAGCGCACGGCATCAAAGCCAAACCGCCGCCGGGCGTCCGCTTGCCGCCTTGACGCCCTGTCCCCATACACCTAATTCCAGGCCACCTAATCCCAGATTGCATTAATAACCGAGCATCGAGGACTGGAATGACCGATAACGGCGCCGGATTGCCGCCACGCGAGGCAATGGATTTTGACGTGGTGATCGTCGGCGCCGGGCCCTCGGGACTGTCCGCCGCCATCCGCTTAAAGCAACTGGCCGCAGCTGCGGGCTCTGACGTTTCTGTCGTCGTGCTCGAAAAGGGCTCTGAAGTCGGCGCTCATATTCTTTCCGGTGCCGTCATTGATCCGGTTGGCCTTAATCGCTTGATCCCGGACTGGAAGGCCAAGGGCGCTCCCATCGATACCGAAGTCACCGAGGACCGCTTCCTCATTCTCGGGCCCGAGGGTGATGTCCGCATTCCAAATTGGCCGATGCCGCCGTTGATGAAAAATCACGGCAACTACATCGTCAGCCTTGGCGCCGTCTGTAAGTGGCTCGGCGAGCAGGCAACGGATCTCGGCGTCGAGATTTATCCCGGCTTTGCTGCCACCGAAGTTCTTTATGACGATAAAGGCGCAGTTGCTGGTGTCGCCACCGGTGACATGGGCGTCGGCCGCGAAGGCGAGGTCAAAGATAGTTTTGTTCGCGGCATGGAACTGCGCGGCAAGTACACGCTGATCGGCGAAGGCGCGCGTGGCTCGCTGTCAAAACAGCTGATCAAAAAATTCGCGCTCGACCAGGGACACGACCCGCAAAAATACGGCATCGGTCTCAAAGAGCTGTGGCAGGTTGCGCCCGGCCAGCACAAACGCGGACTGGTGCAGCATTCGTTCGGCTGGCCGCTTGGCAACAGCACGGGTGGCGGATCGTTCGTCTATCACTACGGCGACAATCTGGTGTCCGTCGGTTTCGTCGTGCATCTGAATTACGCAAATCCGTACCTGTCGCCCTATGACGAATTCCAGCGCTTCAAAACGCACCCTGCAATTCGCGGCGTGTTCGAGGGCGGCAAGCGCATCGGTTACGGCGCCCGCGCCATTACCGAAGGCGGCTGGCAGTCGATGCCGGATTTAACGTTCCCTGGTGGCGCGCTTCTGGGATGCGCTGCCGGTATGGTCAACCTACCGCGCATCAAGGGCAGCCACAATGCCATGCTGTCCGGCATAGCTGCGGCCGAAGCCGCCTTTGCGGCACTTGGTGCTGGACGCGCCCACGACAAACTGCCCGATTACGAAGATGCCGTCCGCGATGGCGAAATCGGTCTCGATTTGAAGCGCGTGCGCAATATGAAGCCCTACTGGTCGCGCTTCGGCACTGCGATTGGGGTGGCGCTGGGCGGCACGGACTTGTGGCTCAATACCCTCGTTCCCGGCATCGGGCTCGGCTACACGCTACGGCACGGCAAGACCGACGCCGACTCTACGGGCAAGGCCCGCCGTTTCCAGCCGATCGATTATCCAAAGCCCGACGGCAAGCTTACCTTCGACAGGCTGACCAACCTGTCGTTTTCGGCAACCAATCACGAGGAAGATCAGCCGGTCCATTTGAAACTGGCTGATCCGTACATTCCGATTGACGTCAATCTGCCGGACTACGCCGAACCGGCGCAGCGCTATTGCCCGGCGGGCGTTTATGAGATTGTTCGCGACGGTCAGGGCCAACCGCGTTTCCAGATCAACGCCCAGAACTGCGTCCACTGCAAAACCTGCGATATCAAGGATCCGAGCCAAAACATCACTTGGGTTTGCCCCGAAGGCGGCGGCGGCCCGAATTACTCGGGCATGTGACTTTAGTCTGCTTCTGAAATCTGTGGATGAGCTGCGACAACCGGTGTCTCCCTGCGCGTTTTTGAAGGTGTGACAGCCGCACCATGCGACGGCTTATCGCCGCAATTCAGCGGCTTGTGCCGCGTCTTGCCGCGGCTTTCCTCATAATCGCGTCTGTTGCCGGTTTTTAATGGTAAGCGTGTCGCCAAGAGCGCATTTTGTTTGCTAGGGTCAAGGTCGCGGAGTCGCCGCCCATTGCCATTTAAAGGATTTTAGCTTGATGCGCGCGAGGCTTGCACGGCTGGTTTCTCTGTCTCTCGGCTTAGGCACGCTTGTCCTAATCGGATTGTCCGCTCCAGCGCCTGCTCGTTCGGGTGAAGATCAGGCTGAGCCGCCCCGTTCATT
>JAYUCQ010000150.1:0-2206 GCA_043740265.1 Hyphomicrobium sp. | reverse complement strand
TGTTCGGACGCGGCAAAATTTCCGAGTTGATGGGCGATGTCGCCAAGGGCATCAAGAGCTTCAAAAAAGGCATGGCCGAGGACGACGAGGTCGCAAAGCCCGTGTCGCCCCGCACAATTGAGAACGAAGCGTCGCGCCACGACAGCACCAAGACAGGTTGAGGCTGGCAAGACGGGCTGAAGCTGGCGCGTTTGGGCAGCTCATTGCGCTGCCACCTTCTCCAAGGATTGGTAAAGCCTGATGTTTGAGATCAGTTGGAGCGAACTCCTGATCCTGGCGATCGTGACGTTGATCTTCGTCGGTCCGAAGGATCTGCCGGTGTTTCTGCGCACCATTGGCAAATATGCCGGCGCGATGAAACGCCAAGCGTCGGAGATCCGCGCGCAGTTTGACGCCGCGATGCGTGAAGCCGAACTCGACGCCATGAAGAAGGAAGTCGACAGCATGCAGTCGGCTGTCAACGCCGAGGTCATGGGTGCGAAGTCCTCGCTGCACGAGGCCAGCCAAGCTGCGTCGTATGTGCCGGAGCGCCCTAACCCGTTGGTGCCGGGCTCATCGTTTCCAACGCCGATGCAGCAGCCAGCGCCAGTGACTGCTCCCGTCGCGCAGGCAGCGCAGCCGGTCATCGCCCCGGCACCGGCGCCGCCGAGTTCTGAAGCGAATATCGCGGCATTGCATATTTCTGAACCTGCGAAAACCGAGACCTGATATCCCGTGCTCGACCGGCTCCCAGTTCCAGACGACAAGCGCGACGGGCAAGACGCCATCGACGCGACGAAAGCGCCGCTGCTCGAACATTTGATCGAGTTGCGCTCGCGTTTGATCTGGGCGCTTGTCGCATTCTTTGTGATGTTTCTCGGCTGCTTCTACTTCGCGCGCAACATCTACAATGTGCTGGTTTGGCCTTACGGCTGGGCAACGGGCGATCCGCACGTGCGGCTGATCGCGACGCACTTTCTCGAACAGATCATGACGCACGTGCGCCTTGCGATGTTCGGTGCGGCTTTCCTATCGTTCCCGGTAATAGCGACGCAGATCTACAAGTTCGTTGCGCCGGGATTGTACAGGAACGAGCGCAAAGCTTTCCTGCCGTATCTGATCGCGACGCCGGTGTTGTTCGTTCTTGGCGCCTGCGTCGTGTATTTTATCGCCATGCCGGTGCTGATTAAATTTTCAATCGGCTTGGCGAACTCGGGCGGGCCTGATCAGCCGGTCATCGAATTGATGCCGAAGGTGTCGGAATATCTTTCGCTAATCATGACGCTGATTTTCGGCTTTGGCATTTGTTTCCAGTTGCCCGTCGTGCTGACGCTGCTGGCGCGAGCCGGCATTGTCACTTCGCAAGCGCTGACCAACGGCCGCCGGTTCGCGATGGTCGGCATCTTTGCAGCCGCCGCGCTGCTGACACCGCCCGATGCGCTCAGCATGGTGGTGATGGCGCTGCCCACGGCGCTGTTGTACGAGCTTTCGATCTTGGCTGTGCGCCAGGTTGAAAAGTCGCAAGCCGCCGCCCGCGCCGCCACTGACCTCTAGACCGCCAATTTCAGCGGCTTGATTTTGCTTTTGTCGAACTCGCGTTCAGCGTGCCAGAGGTCATAGGCTGTCTGCATGTTGAGCCAAGAGGCTGCCGATTGCTCAAAAAGCAAGCCTAATCGCACAGCCATGACGGGGCTGACCGGTTGCTTCTCAGCTAGAAGATCGTAGAGAGCTTGGCGCGAGATTCCGAGTGCAGCAGCCACCTCTGTTTTGCTCAGTGGCAACGCAGGCAGAACGATTTCGCGCAGCATTGCGCCGGGGTGCGTTGGACAACGGTCTGGAGATCTTTTCGGTGGGGCAACCATGCGCCGTAGCTCCTATCGGTACGCAATACTAACCAAGTCCCATTAACGCCTAGTGATAGTCTTCGAAGTCGACGTCAGCTGCGTTGTCACCTTCCCAACTGAAAGTAATTCGCCAGTTGGCGGATATCGAAACAGCATACCGGCCCTTCGACGTTCCAGATAATGCGTGGAACTGAAAACCGGGAAGTTTTAGGTCTTCTGGTTTAGTCGAGCCTTCAAGCCGGTCGAGGATCATCACGATACGGTCGATCCGATCCGGTGGAAGTTTGCTTGCATCGTTACGCTCCCAAAACCGCTTTAACGGCTTGCTGCGGAAAGATAGAATCATTGCGACACGCCCTCAGGAAATAGGGTTCCAATCATCG
>JAYUCQ010000149.1:0-5417 GCA_043740265.1 Hyphomicrobium sp. | reverse complement strand
GGTCAAACCATCGCCATGCCGCCGTTGATGTGCAGTGTCTGGCCAGTGATGTACCCGCCCTCGTTGGACGCTAAAAACAGGCAACCGGCGGCGATATCCATCGGCTGGCCGAAGCGCTGGGCTGGGATGATGGCCGAGATTTCGCCCTTCTGCTTGTCGTTCAAAACGTCGGTCATGGCGGTCTGGATAAAGCCCGGCGCGACGCAGTTGGCGGTAATGCCGCGCGACGCCACTTCCCGCGCCAGCGATTTGGTCATGCCGATCATACCGGCTTTCGAGGCGGCGTAGTTGCCTTGGCCCGGATTGCCGAACACGCCCGACACCGAGGCGATGTTGATGATGCGGCCATAGCCCGTCTTCGAGCGCATCATGTGGCGCGATCCGGCGCGGCAGAGCATGAACGTCGACGTCAGGTTGACGGCGATGACGTCGTCCCACTGCTCGTCCTTCATCACCATGAACAGGTTGTCTTTGGTGAGGCCTGCGTTATTGACAAGAATATCAAGCCGGCCGCCGAGTGCCTTCACCGCTTCGTCGATGAGCTTGCCGACGGACGCGCGATCGGCGAGATCGCACGGCACAACATGGCAGCGGTCTCCGAGTTCGGCTTTTAGAGCTTCGAGCGCTTCGACCTTGCGCCCCGAAATCGCGACTGTCGCGCCCTGCTTGTGGAACACGCGCGCAATCTCCGCGCCGATGCCCCCCGTCGCGCCGGTGACGAGTGCGGTTTTTCCTGTCAGATCGAACATTTTTTCTCCTTAAGCCAATAAACTTGCCAGCACCGCGTCGATATCCGCGGGCGCGCCAATGCTGGTTGCGTTCGCGGTTGTGGCCGTGCGCTTGACGAGGCCAGCGAGGACTTTGCCCGAACCGATCTCGTAAAAATCCGTGATGCCGTTGGCTGCCATATAGGCCACGCACTCGCGCCAGCGCACCGTACCGACGACTTGCTCAACGAGACGCTTCTTGATCTCTTCCGGATCCGAAATCGCGGTCGCGACGACGTTGGCAACGACGGGCACAACCGGCTTGTGCACCTTCACATGACTGAGCGCTTCGGCCATTGCATCCGCCGCGGGTTGCATCAGCGCACAATGAAACGGCGCCGACACTGGCAGAATGACGGCCCGGCGGACACCGAGGGGCTTGCCAATTTCAGCGACGCGATCAATCGCCGTCTTATGTCCTGACAGCACGACTTGCGCCGGCTCGTTGTCGTTTGCCACCTGACAGACGTCGCCTTGCGCCGCTTCTGCTGCAACCTTCACGGCAACGTCCATACCAACGCCGAGTAGTGCCGCCATAGCCCCCTGCCCAACCGCGACGGCCTTCTGCATCGCCTGGCCGCGCAATTTCAACAGCCGCGCCGTATCCGGCAAGGAAAACGCACCAGCTGCCGCGAGCGCCGAATATTCGCCCAGCGAATGCCCGGCGACGAATTTGACCTTGTCCTGAAGCCGGAACCCCTTTTCCGTTTCCAGCACGCGCATCACCGCCATCGACACCGCCATCAGCGCCGGTTGCGCGTTCTCAGTCAGTGTCAGCGTCTCTTTCGGACCGTCCCACATGACGGCTGAGAGTTTTTGACCCAACGCCTCATCGACCTCATCGAACACGGCGCGGGCTGCCGGGAATGCTTCCGCCAAGGCCTTGCCCATACCGACATCCTGGCTGCCCTGCCCGGGGAATACGAATGCTGTTGCCATCGGAAAGACGTCCCTCCCGCCGCGTGCGGCGAATACCCAATTTTTCAGGCTTTAGGGCACTCTGAGGCCGGAGATGTCAAGCAGGCCAAGGCGCGCGCTGCCGATATGCCTGGCGGCCCGCGCTGGCTCAAGCCTCGCTTAGCAGCTGCTCGAGGTCGAGGGGAGCGGTAATCATCGCCAGCTCGCCGTTACTGTCACGCGGCCATTCCGCTTGCGGCCGGTCCCAGTAAAGTTCGACACCATTGCCGTCCGGATCATCGAGGTACAGCGCCTCGCTGACGCCGTGGTCGCTGGCCCCCGTCAGCGGAATTTTGGCTGCGATCAAGCGCCTCAACGCATCGGCTAAGCTCGCCCGCGTTGGGTACAATATCGCCGTGTGATAGAAACCCGTCGTGCCCTTGGGCGGCTGCGACCCGCCGCGGCTTTCCCAGGTATTAAGCCCGATGTGGTGGTGATAACCGCCGGCCGAAATGAAAGCCGCTTGCGACCCTAAGCGCTGGGTGATCTCAAAGCCGAGCACGCCGCAGTAGAACGCCAGCGCGCGATCCAGGTCAGCGACCTTCAAATGCACATGACCGATGCGGACGCCAGCCTCTATCGGTGGCGACGGCAGCCCCGGCGGTTTGCCGGACAGATTGTCGTTGTCGTTCATGCTCGTTTCACCGCTCGAAGCGTTGCGCCACCGTGGAGACCGCTGCCGCGATCAAAATGATCACTGACCCGACCCAAGGCAGATATGGCATCGCTTCGGCTTTGATCAACATCCCACCTAGGCCCGATCCTGTCGCCTGCCCGAAATAGATCGCCGACGTATTGAGCGCGATCGAAGCTGAAGTGAGTTCCGGCGCAATTCCCGCAAGCCGCGCCTGCTGGATCGAATTGGTGGCGAAGGTTCCGAGCCCCCACAGCGTTGCCGCCGCGAGCACAACCGCCAGCACGTCCGCACCCGCGCCCCATAGCGCCAGTCCTGAAGCCATTGCCAGCAACGTCCACAGCGCCGAGCGCGCGGGCCCAATGCGCGTGATGACGTTGGACGCGAGAACGTTACCGGCGGTAGCGGCGACGCCGTACCATGCCAGCACGAACGTTAGCAGCGCCGCGCTGGCACCAAGCGACGCCTTCAGCGATGGATTGAGATATGTAAAGAACGTGAACTGTCCCGTGCCGTTCAGCACGGTCACGAGCAGCACCGTCATCAAGGCTTTGCTGGTCAGCACCTGCTTCCACGATGCGGCGCTGAGCGGGGCAATGCGCACACCCGGCGGCACGGTCATCCAAATGGCAGCGGCCGCCACGACTGAGAGCCCGGCCACAACCCAGAACGCCGCCTGCCAGCCGTAAGCGTCGGCCACATACCCGCCGAGCGGCATGCCGCCAACGGTTGCCAGCGACCAGCCGATAAAGATCATGGTGATTGCAGATGAGCGCTTCTCGGGGGGCAAGAGCGCGCCAACGGTTGCGGCCGCCTGCGGCGTAAAAATTGCCGCCGCAACCGCCATCGCAACGCGTGACGCCATCAGCATTTCGAAATTTGGGCTCAGCGCGGCTGCGATATGGCTCACGACATAGATCGCCATCGCCAGCACGAGCAGCAAGCGCCGGTCGACGGCACTGGTGAAAGCCGCAATAAGCGGCGCGCCAAGCGCCACCAGTATGCCGCTCGCCAGCAGCAATCCCCCAGCCGCGGGCAACGTCACGTTCAGCCCGGTTGCGAGTTCGCTGAGCATTCCGGCTGGCAGCAATACGCCGGTGCCGGTGACGAAATTGCCGAGCAGCAACGCCCACAACATAGCGCGGTCGCGGGCGGGGTTGGAAGACGTTCCGAGGGTTCCACTCATTGCCGGTACGCTATCAGCGAAGCGCGCGACAGGCATCGCGACATGGTAGGCACTATATGTCGGCGCAGGGGACTCCCCTCCGGGGAGCCGGCTCCCTACGCAGCAATCCGCTTTTTAGCTCTCGACGGTCTCAACTTCGCAAAGTTCGCCATCGACGAGGTCGAACAGGACATCGCTGCCAGCGGCTTCTGCGGCTTCAAGTGCGGCCACAAGGTCATCATCGATCGGCGCCAATTTCAATTCACCAATCCGTCCCTCAGCGCCCATTTCGCGCATCGTGGCTTCGCCCTCGGAACGGGCCTCGGCTTCCGTTCCCTCAACCGACCAGATGGTCTCGTCCGTGTATGCGGCAAATTTCATGACAATGTCCCCTAAAACTGACCCGGGCCTTTGCAAGACCTCTGGCGCAACCCCCAAATCCAGACAAGGGCGAACTAAGCCATGATTCGTGTGGCACTGTGACGGAAGCTTGCAAAAAAAGCCAACGCGAACGGCGGCGCAGCGGGCCCACGGGCTCTTTGGCGTGCCGCAAGGCGCCAACAAAAAACGTCATCCCGTCGCCGCGCATAGTATGCGCGGAACCACGGACGGGATCCACGCAAGTAAATAGTTGGAAAAGAATCTTGGGCGCGGACGGCGCGGTTGCGAGTGGGCATCCGAAGCGCCGATAAAAAAGGAGCGGTGTTTTCTTGCCCCAATGATGCTTGGACGGGTACCGGCCTGCGACGGCTTCGCCATCGTCGCTCGCGCGACGCCGGGATGACGAAGCGGCGGGAGCGGCGCGGGGACTACAAGTGATCGAGTTGAATCGTCTTTGGTATTCGTTGTGGGAGAGTATCCAATGCACTCGCTCCCAAAGCGGATACAAAAACAAATACTTGTTGGTTGGTGAGATCAGTAATTTTTTTGGCAGACACCAATCCCCAAACGCCAGCATGAATTGTCCAATCCCGAATGTTTCTTGGACCGAATCCATTCCCTGCTTGCGAATACAGCTCGTTCACATGGTGAATCGTCAGTTCCTCAATTCCTTCATGCGCGAATTCGTTACGAACCTTGTTCACATAGTCAGCTACTTGGAAGATGGGCCCCTGGCAGCCAATCGCACGGTAGGTCTTCAAATGGTCAGACAGATATCGATGTTTCAAAAGATGGTATTTTGGTATGATTTTTGTCAGTGCCCGCAGTGCCGCCCGTTCCATTTCGTATTGACACCGAACTACAGCGCCAACAACGTCCGAAGTTCGAAACGCGCTTTCAAACCGATCAAAACTGATCTGTGTGATGAAGTCTGGCGAATCACCGTTTGTCAATTTTTCACCGCCAATCGAAGAAGCTCATGTTCTGGCTTGAGCAAGGGGCCGCCCCTCACCCTAGCCCTCTCCCCATTGAGTGCAGGAATGGGGAGAGGGAACTCCAACCCACTTCGGCACTTGCCGTGAGTCGGACCGGGCGACGGGCAAGCCCGCCCCCGCGGAGGGCTCAATGCTCCGGCGCGGGCGGCCGGCGCGACGAAGGAGTGTCGCCCGCGCCCAGATTACAGCGGTATATTATCGTGCTTGCGCCAGGGCGTTTCGACTTGCTTGGTGCGCAGCATGTTCAGCGCCCGGCAGATGCGCTTGCGGGTGGCTGACGGCGTGATGACTTCGTCGATGTAACCGCGTTCGGCCGCCACAAATGGATTGGCGAAGCGCTTTTGATATTCGTCGATGCGCAGTTTGATTTTTTCCGGATCTCCTAAATCGGCGCGATAGAGAATTTCAGCCGCACCCTTTGCCCCCATGACGGCGATTTCAGCCGTCGGCCAAGCGTAGTTGACGTCGCCGCCGATATGCTTGGAGCTCATCACGTCATAAGCGCCGCCGTAGGCTTT
>JAYUCQ010000148.1:0-5428 GCA_043740265.1 Hyphomicrobium sp. | reverse complement strand
AGGGCGAACATCCGGCCATCTGATGTGCCGAACAAGACCTTGCCCTGAGAAATCGCCACGCCTCGGCTCATGGATGCGAAGATCGATTTGACGTGATCAGGATCGAGTTCGGGGATGAAGTCCCAAATTTGAGTGCCGGTCGCCGCTTCGACTGCGTAAACGCGATTGTTGGCAGCAATGTAGTACATAACCCCGTCGATGACGAGCGGGGTGACCTGGATTCCTGATGTGATGTCTCCGGGCTGATGGATCCAGGCCACCTTGAGCTTGCCGACGTTGGATTTGTTAATCTTGTCGAGCGGGCTATAGCGCCAGGCGCGATAGTCGCCGTTATATTCGGTCCAGTTTCCGTTGACGTCTTGTGCGAAACTAGTTGTCGGGGCTGCGGCAGCTATGATTGTGCCGAAGGCCAACAATGCTGTGGCTCTTTTCAGGCCTATCATTCTGATTTCCTCCATACGGCGTGAACCTAGTAACATTTGTCATGTCCAATGGCGGCGCACCACGATGACAGTGTCCGCGACTTCAAGCCCTTCCGCAGAGGCCATTTCAGCACTCCTCAGGTCTTAGTTAGATCGTTGCTGCGTTTTGGATTTGCGTCAAGGAATTTAGCTATCCGATATGCTAAAGACTTATCTCGCCGAGTCCGGATAGAACGTTTGCATCAGTCGTCAACATGAGGCTCCACAAGCTGTAACAATAATGGGAGTTCGTTTGCTGTCGTGCTTATAAACTCTGGCGCCAGACGTCCTCAAGCCCGATGGCGCCAAGCGCCAATGAGACCAGCCAGTGTGCACGACGGTCCTGTCACAGCGCATCTCAAAAACGATCCGCAACCTGTCTGGTCTCGAAGTTAATCCGCACTTGTTTCGATCGCTCGGCGGCAAGCTCTTTCTTGATCGACATCCGGGTGGCTAGGAGGTCGTAAGCCGAGTGCTTGGGCATACGAACATGTCGAGGACCCTGCAGGGTTACACAGGCCTCGAGAGCACGTCGGCGGCCAAACATTTTGATCAGACCATTCGCTCTCTAAGAGACGTCATGGCGCGATCGTATATTATGGCAACTGTTGACGGCATCAGGCCATATCCTCGACGAGGCGGGTTCGGCTTCGCCTACGTGTACGCAGCGCTCAGGAGCCTCGGGGCCCTGCCTTAACATCCAGAACCCGTTTGGCCGCTGGATCGGAATAGCAAGTGTAGATCATGTAATTCCACGCCCCGAAGCTATTCTGGAACTTAAACTTTTCTCCGACGTAGCGAAGGGTGTGGTCGCTGCTGTCCGGTTGGGTTCTTATGGACAATGCGCATGGCGTTGATTCTTCTGTGATTCGAGAGCTTAGCGGCATCATCGGACACGGAAGGCGACCAACACCATGCGGCACGAGAATAGCCTGATGCACGAGATATTGAAATTCGTTCCATGGTCAGCTTTTGATCGTCTTGTGGACGGTCACGATGCCGACCGGCGTGTGCGGCGGCTCTCGACCAAAAGTCAGTTCGTAGCGTTGCTGCACGCGCAACTCTCCGGTGCCGTGAGCCTGCGCGAGATCGAAGCTACGATGGCAAGCCATGAGACGCGGCTTTACCATCTGGGCGTAGCCGCGCCGAAGCGCTCGACGCTGGCCGACGCCAATGCGTGCCGTCCGGCCGCCGTGTTCGCGCAGATGTTCGGCGTGCTTTTGAAGCAGGCGCACAGCGGACTGCGAAAGGCGTCCAAAGATGCAATCCGGCTGATTGACTCGAGCCGCATCACTCTCAACGCGCTCTCGCGCGGCTGGGCTCACTACGACGCAACCTGTGACGGCATGAAATTGCATGTTGTCTACGATCCAGATGCCATCATGCCGGTGCACTTTGCCGTTACGCCAGCGCGCACCAACGATATGGTTGCAGCCAAGGCAATGCCGATCGAACCCGGCGCCACTTATGTGTTTGATATGGGCTATTATAGCTTCATGTGGTGGGGCGAACTCGATGCCCTCGGCTGCCGGTTCGTCACCCGGCTCAAACCCAATACACCAACACGCCTCGTCGAAGACCGCACCGTCACAACGCGCGGTCCGGTCACCTCAGACCGTATCGTGATGTTGCCCAAGCGTCTCCATAACACGCGCAGCCATCGCCTCGGCGAGAAGCCCGTGCGCGAAATCCACGTCGTCATCGACAGCGGCAAGACGCTGCGGCTCGTCACCAACGATCTCACTTCGCCAGCTGAAGATATTGCTGGGCTCTACAAAACCCGCTGGGAGATTGAACTGTTCTTCCGCTGGATCAAACAGACGCTAAAAATCCGCAAGTTCCTCGGCACGTCCGAGAACGCCATCCGCGCGCAAATTGCCGTAGCGCTGATCGCCTTTCTCCTGCTGCGCATGGCACACGCCGCCCAAACTTCCATCGCCAGCCTGCTTACCTTTGCGCGCCTCGTGCGGGCCAACCTGATGCACTTGCGATCCGTGCAAGATCTTCAACGGCCCCCGCCCAGAAAATCTCAAGTTCCCAACCAACAGGAGCTTGCCCTATGCTGAACCGGACAGCAGTGAGGGTGTGGTTAGCCTGCGACGCGCAACCGTATTTCGAAAAACTTTATTTTGAACATGCCGTTGCCGTCAATCGCAGGTCTTGCGCGAAAACCGTAATGTGATCGTGTCAGAGATGGCTCAGCACCTCCGTGAAGCTCTTGAGCCAGCGGTTAGGATGCCACTTCGCATCCGCGCAGACGTCGTCATTGACGCTGAGCGGATGTTGATAGCCGACAAGTGTTTTGCGAGGCGCTTGCGCCATCAAGCCGCGCACCGATCGACCGCCGTATGGCGCCGGCAGCGCCTGCAGTGCGCGACGCTCAATGAGCAGCCGTTCGGCCGCCACGTCGTTCGTCGTCGCATGCACGCGGGCGTTTGCGACCTCGCGCAACCATCGCGTCACCGCCGCATTGGCTGCATTCCTATCTGGCGACACGCCCGCCTGCCGCATCGAGGCAACGAACGGTATCCAGACTGCCCTTCAGATAGCCGATGAAGGCGTTCTACTTTTCCTTTTGTTTGGGCCCGGTACGGTTGGCACAGACCAGGGAGAACGCCTGCATGCTTGGCGTAATCGAGAAATCCTGGATGGAAGCGGTGCACGCCGCGCCCGTAGGTGTTGCGCTCCTGAACAACCGTTTTCATGTTGTCGTAGAGCACTTCCATCGGCACGCCACCGAGCGCCGCAAAGGCATTCTTTGACTGCAATGAGCGTCTCGACAAGCTCATCGTCGCAGGATTCTGCTCCATCCTCAGCGTCGCGATGAACACTTTGAGCTTTTCCCGCCCACGCCCCACCGTGCTGTCAGCCAAGCAAATGTTGTTTGAACCATTCGCCAGCCGCCGTGCTCGCAGCATCAAAACCGTCGAGATATGCGTCGAAGTGACCGCCTTTTAGTGAGACTAAGCGTTTCGGGTGCAATGCACGCTCATAGCCCTGCAAGGCTTGGTCGGAGACGGTGAGATGATCACCCAGCGCAACAATGATTTGCAATGGCGTCGGGCTGACGAAGCTTAAGTAGGCGCCGGGCTCGTAGTCCATGAACATTTCAACCGAACGCAACGTCACTTCGTTGCGCCACGAGGGCGCGCGCAGCTTCGCTGTCTCGGTGAACCACTTCCAACTATCGGCCGTGGGCAACGCGGAAGGTGCGGCTGGATCCTCAGCGACGACCGGCACCATCGCTGGCGGCTGGCCCTGATAGCGGGCGCGGCGATCGCCTTCGAGGGCAGCGTGGAAGCCGGCAAGGTGATCCGCGCGGATCAGGCGGCGCGCATTTTCGTGACCGCTGATCAGCGGCACCTGAGACGACACGCATTTCACCCGCCGGTCGATCGCGCTTACGACAATGACGTGGGCGCCGCTGTAGCTCGAGCCCCAGATGCCGATCCGGCCAGCGTCGGTAGCTGGCAGCGTCTCTGCATACGTGATGGCGTCGCGATAATCGTTGATCTGCGCCCAAGGATCGATTTCCTGGCGCGGCTGGCCATCGCTCGCGCCAAAATTACGGTGATCGAAAACCAGCGACGCCAAGCCGATGGACGCAAAGTAGTCGGCGAATTTGTCCAGGTACATCTCTTTGACGGCGGAATAGCCGTGCGCCATGATGATGGTTGGATGTTTGCCGACGCCTGCGGGCACATAGTGCCAGCCGCTCAGCTTTGTGCCGTCATCAGCCTTAAACTCGATATCCGTGCGCATGAGCCCAACGTTCCCCCAAATTGCTTCCGTCACAGAAGCATCGTTGCGCCGTATCGCGCAAGGTCCTGCAGCCTAGTCCTGAAGCAGGGGGGCGCACGGCAGAGACGTTGTCACCCCAGCCGTGGAGCACTGTTGTCCGGATTGCTGGCGCCCCTACCACCCCCCGTCATGGCCGCATCGATGCGCAGCAACGCCAGAACAACGCGAAGCGGTTGAGGCAATCGTTCCGACCGGTTGATCAACCGAAAGCTTGCTTGAGGCCGCATTCTTGTTGGAAAGACGCGGTCTTACCATTTGGGGGTTGCCGTCAAGAAAGCGCAAAAGGCGTTTGCGCAGTGCTGTCTCATCTCCTAGCTGGCACTCCCAAACAACGAGGACGCGCCAGCTAATTCTTTTAGTTTCTTTGCACATCATGCAAAAATAGTCGATGAACCCAACATTTTGGCAATCCAATAGAACTGCGATCGAGAAACAAAGTCCGAGGGGACGCAGCTCTCGCATCGTGTTCCCGAGCGAGCCAGTCCCGTCGCTCCAGTGTCGCTACCGCGACTTGGGCCATCACCCTTGCGTTTCAAACCTCAGTTATAAAGTTCGCAAGCATCTATTTCACGATCTTCGTTGCCATACTGATGGTCTTTTCCGTCTCGAACGGTTCGGGGATTACGATACCTTTCTGACACGAAGGCTTTGCTGCATGAGCGCCATCCATCGCTGACGATGTGGTAGATCATTGACAGCCACTCCGGCCCAAGAATGGATGCTGACCCATCTTCATAGAAGGGCTGGCGAAGAAGCGCCCAGACTGACCTTGCCCCCGCCAATGCCCCCGATTTGAGGTAGAGTCCGTCACTCCAGAGAGGAGACGGACGATGCGTACGAGCCGATTTTCAGACGAGCAGATCATTGCGATCCTGCGCGAGCAGGAGGCGGGGCGGCCGACGGCGGAGGTTTGCCGCAAGCACGGCGTTTCCAACGCCACCTTCTACAAGTGGAAAGCGAAGTTCGGCGGCATGGAAGTGTCGGAGGCGAAGCGTCTGAAGACGCTGGAAGACGAGAACCGGAAGCTGAAAAAGCTTCTCGCCGAGCAGGTCATGGACAACGCGACCTGAAAGAGATGCTGACAAAAAACTTCTAGGGCCCACCACGAGGAGAAGCGCCGTGAGTTGGGCGATCACAGAGAAAAGCTATTCGCAACGCCGGGCCTG
>JAYUCQ010000147.1:0-2214 GCA_043740265.1 Hyphomicrobium sp. | reverse complement strand
AGCATTGGGTCGAGCCGGTAGCGGGAGCGGTAGGTGATGAAACTATCGGCGAGTTCCAACAGAAGCAGCAGGCTGCTGGATTCTTCCTCGGCTTCCGGCACTGGAATGAACAGCGCCAATATTGCTTCACTGAGGTTGTAGGCGCGCTCCATACGCCGTCCCATGTCGAGGAACGACCAGCCGAAATTACGCGTCATATTCTCGTGCATCAATCCGTTGAACGCCGCGACGGACGCCAGACCTTCGTCCAGCAGATCGAGAACCGACAGCGGCGCGGCGGTCGAGAGTGACGTCACCCAGGTGTCGCCCGGGCGGAACTTGCTCAGCGCTTGCCACGCTTCTAGCGAGAGCCGGTCGCGGGCGAGATGCGCCACCCTGTAGAGCCCTTCAAACGTCCGCTCGAGGGTGCGGTGCCCCTTTGTGTTCGAAATTAAAAGCGCGCACAGCCGCTCGATTTCAATTTCGGCCGGTCTTGCGCTCTCGGTTGCGGCAGCCGGAGCATTCTTGGCGAGAAGCACTTCCAGGCATTTGCGCGCCGCACGACGGCCCGTCGCCGGTCCGTTGTCTTCTTCGACACGGCGCAAAGCACTACGCAGCACCCGCATTGTCCAATCGGCGCGCTCGCTATAGCGCCCAAGCCAGAACAAATCATCGGCGACGCGGCTCTGGATGACGCGCTGCGAACGCTCGACGCGGGCCGTCTCCACCGTTGGCCGCCACAGGCTGACGTGCGGCCCCTGCTCTGCATCCGAGAGCACCCAAACGTCGCGCGTATGGCCGTCCGGTGCCGTCAGCGCAACAGCGCGATCGGGATCGACCGTCATTGCCAATCCGCCGGGCATCACTTCGTAGCCCGCCGCTGTCTTAGTCACAAACAAACGCACGGCAAACGGCTTCGGCGTCAACCCATTGCGGCCGTGAACCGGCGCAGTACTGAAGCCGATCTTTTCTTCCGCCACCAGCCTTGCGCCGTGAAGCTCGATATCGCCCATCAAAGTGGCGCGGCCGGCAGCTGAAAGCGTGCGCGGATCCTGACCGGTTGCCGCTTGCCCCGGCCGCCCAGTGCCTTCTTGAGCCTTGCGGATGACGAGATCATCGAGATTGGCGTGCACATGGCTGAGAGACGCCGCATCACCCAGCCACCAGCGCGGCGCATCTGCCAACGTCAACTCTTCACCCAGCAGCCGCTTGGTGATGTCTGGGAGATAGCGTCCAAGTCCGCGATTTTGCACGACGCCTGAACCAATCGCGTTGACGGCCAGTTGCGGCTGCCGGCGCGTGACGCGGACCAGGCCTGCCGGTCCGTCAAACCCGGCTGGATCAAGTTCGAGAGGATCAACGTCACGGCCATCAACGCAGCGGACAACAAGATCGATGTCCTTCAAACCTTCGAGCGTCTTCAAGTAGAGCTGGTTGCCCCTGATCCTCAGGTCCGAACCTTCGACGAGGAGATAACCTAAATAGCGCGCCAGATAGGCATGGGAAAAATAATCTTCGTGCCGCGGGCCGGGCGTTAAAAGGGCGACGCGGGCGTTGTCACGCTGACTGTGCTCGGTCAATGCGCCTTGCATTTTCTGAAAATACGCAGCGAGGCGCACCGCATTGCAATTTTTGAACAGGTCGCCCGCGACATGCGTGTGGACGACGCGATTGGCGAGAGCATAGCCAACACCCGCCAGCGTCTCGGTGTGATTGTCGATGATGCGCCAGAGGCCATCCGCGCCGCGCGCCAGATCGGCGGCATAAAACTGCAAGCCACCGGCCTGCGGTAAAATTTTTTGGCATGGGCGCAGATACGAGCTATCGGAAAAAATCAGCTCGGGCGGCACCAAGCCTTCGCGCATGAGCCGCTGCTCGCCGTAGACATCAGCCAGCAAAGCGTCGAACAGACGGGCCCGTTGGATGAGCGCCGCTTCGAGCCAGCGCCATTCTGCGCTTGAGAAAACGACCGGCGCCAAATCGAGTTGCCAGCGTTGCGACGGTTTGTTGGGATCAGAAAAAATATCATAGGCGATACCGGTCTCGCGCACCCGCCTGTCCATGCGGGCTGCGCGCGTCAACCGCTCACTTTCGGACAGCGACCACAATTCCGAGAGCAATCCGCGCCAATGCGGCCGAACCTTGCCATCGGGCGCCAACATCTCATCGTAGCGCTTGGAACCGGCGAGGCGATAGGATTGCAGAAGCTCGTCGTCGATCATTGCTGCGGTCGGC
>JAYUCQ010000146.1:0-5453 GCA_043740265.1 Hyphomicrobium sp. | reverse complement strand
AGAAAGCACGGTCCTCACCCCACGATGCCGGACCGTTCCGGCCGGAGATGCACCCTTCGTACAAGGCAATAAAGGCGGTCCACAGACCGCGCGTTGCCGTAGACCTCATCATCAACGGTCTTGGCGGCAAACCATATAGAACTAAAGAGCAATTTCTGGCCCGCCGGGCGGTCCTTAATGTGTTGCATCAACGATAAAAATCGACTGGGTTGGAAACGGAGCACTCAATGGCACTATCGCGCCTCTCTCGCGCCGCAGCACTCGCTGTGACGCTTGCAGTCATTCCGCTGTGTGGCGTGTTCGCCCACGGCGACGTCACACCCCAGCCCGTCGACATCGAAGGCTTGCCGCCGCTGAAGGACGGTGAGTGGCTGACGTTAAATCCCTATCTCGGCAATGCCAAGGCCCTTGAAATCGGCGCTTCGGGCTACAACCAGAATTGCGCCCGCTGCCACGGCTTGCAGGTGATCTCGGGCGGTATCGCACCAGATCTGCGCTATCTGGAGAAAGGCAAGGTCGGCGACGAGTGGTTTATCCAACGCATTCGAGGTGGCGCCCGCAAGCAGGATGGAACCACAATCATGCCGGCGTTCGAGGGCATCTTTAAACAAGAAGCCATGTGGGCGATCCGCACGTATCTCGAGTCCGTGCACGAGGATCAGTAGCCATGACGCGCCTCGGATGGTTGGCAATCGGTCTTGCCGCGCTGGCATCGTCCGCGGCCAACGCGCGGCCTCTTGACGAAGTAACCGAGGCGAAGTCGCTGCGTGTCATCGCCTATTACGACAACGCCCCGTTCTCGTGGGAGGACGGCGGAAAAACCAAAGGTATCGACGTTGATCTGGCCCGCGCCATTGCGCGTGAGCTTGGCGTCGACTCCGAGGTACTCCTGCGCGTTCAGGGCGAAAAAGAAGACGACGATTTACGCGCCAACGTCTGGAAAGGCCCGCTCACCGGCGGCGGCGTTGGCGATATCATGATGCACGTTCCCGTCGACAAGGATTTCGCGCTGCGCAACAAGGAAGCCGTCATCGGCAATCCTTACTATCAAGAGCGTGTCGCGGTCGCGATCCATCCCGAACTGACAGGCGATAACCCGACGTTCGACGTCTTCAAAGACAAGCAGATCAGTGTTCAAATCGGCACCGTCGCCGATTATTTCTTGATGACCTACCAAGACGGCGTTCTGATCGATAAAATTGCCCATCACGTCAAGCCCGATGCCGGGGCCAAGGAATTCGTCGCAAAAGAGTCCGCCGCCTGGATGGGTGTTCGCTCCGCCATTGAAGCCAAGCTGCACGACAATGGCCAGAAAGCAACGTTCGTCGAACCGTCAATGGACGGGATCGTGCGCTCGAAATGGATTGTCGGCATGGCGTGGAAAGAAAACAGCCGCGATCTCGGTTACGCTATTGAGGCTGCCTTAGAAAAAATCCGCTCATCCGGCGAACTGGAGCGCATTTTTGCGTCGTATGGGGTAAGCTACACCGCGCCGCCCATCGATTGAGCGGGCCGTGACAGCAAAGGAATGCGCACATGAAACGGTTGATGATACTGGCCGTTTTGATCATCTGCAGCGCCGTCCGTGCCGCCGCGGCTGAACTTCCTGTTGATCCGCTGCACTCGTCAATGTGGACGACGCTGGCGCCAAAGTTCTTTGCGGACGCAGCCGTTGTGTTCGATGACCGCGTAAAGGTCACGGTCCCCTCGATCACGGAAAATCAGGCGCAGGTTCCCGTCACCGCCGATGCGCGCGCTGTATCCGATGTTGTCAAACTGATCGTCTTTGCCGATCTCAATCCTATCCAGCATGTGTTGACACTCACCCCGTCGAACGCCGCGCCGTACGTCTCGTTCCGCATGAAAATCGAGCAAGCCACGCCGGTGCGTGCTGCAGCCTTGACGCCGGACGGCGTTTGGCATGTCGGCGGCATTTATCTCGATGCGTCTGGCGGCGGGTGTTCAGCCTCAGCAATGGCCCGCAACGACGCCGATTGGAGCGCAACGCGTGGCCAGACACAAGCCAAGCTGTGGCGCGACCTAGACGGCATGACGCGAGCACGGTTCCGCGTGCGCCATCCAATGGATACCGGTCTCGCCAAAGACAACACACCGCCCTACTTCATAGAGCGCATGGATATGCGCAGTGTGTCAGGCGCGCCGCTGGCGACGCTCGAAATGTTTGAACCCATATCGGAAGATCCAACCCTGACGCTGCTCTTGCGCATGCCGGCCGCAGACGCGACGCTTGAACTTGAAGGCCGGGATAACAACGGCGGACAATACCGTTCCAGCATCCCAGCACCCGGACGCCAGAGCGAGCTACCGATCACGCGCGGCGCCGGGTGACCCTGATGCTGTCGCGCCGCGAGACACTCAAATTATTGCCCGCTGCATTGAGTTTTTCATCCGTTTTGACGGCTATGGAGGCCGCCGCTGCGCCGCTCACATACACAGTGAAGCCAGAAAAGCTGACTGACGGAATTTGGATTATTCGCGGCGCGCAGGAAGCCATCTCGCAGACCAACGGCGGGGCGATTGCCAACATCTCGATCCTCGATACCACGGCTGGTGCGGTCATCATCGACACCGGTCCATCGCGCCGCTTTGGTGAAGCGCTGGCAACGCTTGCAAAAGATCTCACCGGCAAGCCCATTGCGCGCGTCTACAATACGCATTTCCATCCCGATCACGTCATGGGCAATCAAGGCTTTGAAGCGGCCAAAATCGCCGCCCCAAAAGGCGTCATCGACGGCCTCAAAGAACTTGGCAATGCGTTCGCCGACAACATGTACCGCACCGCCGGAGATTGGATGCGCGGCACCGAAGTTGTCCTGCCGGGAACAGTGTTGACGGCAGAGGCCGAAGATTTCGGCAACCGCCAGATCCGCCCGCTGGCGATGCGCGGGCATACTGCGTCTGACCTAGTTTTATTCGACGAGTTGTCCGGATTCCTATTCACCGGCGATCTTGTTTTTCTCGATCGCGCGCCGACGACACCGCACGCCGATATCGAACGCTGGAGAATATCGCTAGCCAACCTCGGTGCCATCCCCAGCACGCGCCTCGTGCCGGGACATGGACCGGCTGAAGAAAATCTGCGCGGCATCGAGCAGACGCGGCAGTGGCTCGAAGCCGTCGATCAAATCATCAAGGACGCCTTTGAAAAAGGCCTCGATATGACCGAAGCCATTGCGTTGCCGTTGCCGCAGTGGACTGAAAAAATCGCCCTCGCACGCTACGAATTCGAGCGCACAGTGATGCACCTCTATCCGAAATTGGAAGCGGCACGCTGGCCGCGCGTTGACGGCAAGGGCTGAAAAAAGTCCACACACGACGCGCATTTCTGCCAGTAGATTTCTGCTTGGTACTTTAGGCGCAGCTACTTTAGGCGAATAGACCAATTGTCAATTAATCCCTCCAAGCCGCCGCGTTAGTGTCTTAACCAGCCCGACTTCCAACGCGCGTCAACGCGCAACCTCGTACAATCCGGAAGCAGGCGGGAAACGCAACCTAATGGAGCCTCAATGAAAACCTGGAAATGGTTTGCGACGGCAAGCGCCTTTGCGCTGACCGTCGGCGTATCGACACCATCCTTCGCTGAAGTGTCGATCCAAGACATCGTCAATGACGCCAAAACAACAAACGACGTCGTGACCGCCGGTCTCGGTGGTCAGGCACAGCGTTACAGCCCGCTGAAGGCCGTCAATAAGGACACCGTCGGCAGCTTGGTCCCGGCTTGGGCCATGTCGCTCGGCGGCGAAAAGATGCGCGGTCAGGAATCACAGCCGCTCGTCAAGGACGGCGTGATGTACATCACCGGCTCGTACAGCCGCGTGTTTGCAATCGACATCAAAACCGGCCACGAACTTTGGGAATACGATCATCGTTTGCCTGAAGGCATTCTGCCATGCTGCGACGTCGTCAACCGTGGCGGCGCGCTGATCGGCAACAACTTCGTGTTCGGTACACTGGACGCTAAGCTCGTCTCGCTTGACCAGAAGACCGGCAAGGTTGTCTGGACCAAGGAAATCGACGACTTCAAGGGCGGCTACTCGTTCTCGGCTTCGCCGTTGATCGTTCCGTCGAAGGCACACGGCGCTCTCATCGTCACCGGCGTTTCGGGCGGCGAATTCGGCATCGTTGGCCGTGTCGAAGCCCGCAAGGCTGATACCGGCGATCTCGTCTGGTCACGTCCGACGATCGAAGGCCATGTCGGCATGCTCGATGGCAAGCCATCGACGATGACCGGCAAAGCTGGCGAATCCTGGAAGGGCGACCTCTGGAAAACCGGCGGCGGCGCAACCTGGCTCGGCGGCACATACGACGCTGACACCAACCTGATCTTCGTCGGCACCGGTAACCCGGCACCGTGGAACAGCCACATGCGTCCAGGCGACAACAAGTGGTCGTGCTCGCGCATCGCGCTCGATCCGGACACAGGCGAAATCAAGTGGGGCTATCAGACCACGCCGAACGACGGCTGGGACTTTGACGGCGTCAACGAAGTCGTCGCGTTCGACATGGGCGGCGTGAAAGCTGCTGCAACCGCAGACCGTAACGGCTTCTTCTACGTTCTCGATCGCACCAACGGCAAGTTCATCTCTGGGACCCCGTTCGTCGAAAAGATAACGTGGGCCAAGGAAATCGGTAAGGACGGACGTCCGGTATTTAATGCCGACAACCGCCCTGGCGACCCGAAGTCTTCCAAAGATGGCAAGAAGGGTGGCGAAGTCTTCTCAATACCAAGCTTCCTTGGCGGCAAAAACCAGCAGCCAATGGCCTACAGCCCTGACACCAAGTTGTTCTATGTTCCCGCCAACGAATGGGGCATGGACATCCACAACGAGCCCGTCACCTACAAGAAGGGTGCGGCTTACCTCGGCGCCGGCTTCACGATCAAGCCGACGTTTGAAGACCACATCGGCGCTCTGAAGGCCATCGACCCGGCGACGGGCAAGATCGTCTGGCAGAACAATAACAAAGCCCCTCTCTGGGGTGGCGTTCTGACGACGGCCGGCGGCTTGGTGTTCTACGGAACGCCAGAAGGCGACCTGAAGGCCGTTGACGACGCAACCGGCAAGGAGCTTTGGAGCTTCAACACGGGTTCGGGCATCGTTGCTCCGCCAATCACCTGGGATCAAGACGGCGAGCAGATGGTCACGGTTATCTCGGGCTGGGGCGGCGCTGTTCCTCTGTGGGGCGGTGAAGTTGCCAAGACCGTTGCCAACCTGAATCAGGGCGGCATGGTCTGGACGTTCAAGATGCCGAAGAAGATGGCTGCCAACTAAGGCTCGCTTCCCTAGACACGCTTGTTTCTTTTAGACGGGGTGAGCCGAATTTGGCTTACCCCGTTTTTTTGCGAGCATGACACCCTTGCAGGGCTGCGTAAGCAGTGGCGAGGCTAAGGCTATACTCGTAATGTCCGAGCCGGCAGTTGTCAGATGATCGAG
>JAYUCQ010000145.1:0-2223 GCA_043740265.1 Hyphomicrobium sp. | reverse complement strand
TCCTTGAGCACGGTGAAAACGGTCCACGCGCACCATTTGCCGGCGACATGGCCTGCATCGGTCAAACGGAAATGCCCTTGGGCCCAACCAATATCGGTCTCGAAGTCAAAGAGGCCTTCGATGGTTGTCCCCAACCCGGCACGCTCCAAAGACTTCACACTCTGCGTATCGAGGATGATCTTGGAAGGCCGGCGCGCGCGCGCGCAGGAGAGCAGAACCGCACTGGTATCGCCTTTGCCGGAGATCGTCCGGATATCCCAGCTGAGCGCCAAAATATCGCGCCAATAGACGTCATCGGTCAAAAGTGCGGCGACGGACCCCGCCTCGCTCAATGCGATCGCAGCAGCGAAACTGTCTAGCCATCGCTGCGCAATCTGCAGTGAGGTATCAGTGTCCGGCGTTTGAAAGCGATGCGCCGTTTCTTTCGTCATAACCATTCTCGCTCTCCCTGCGATCTTGCCAAGCTTTTGGGCAGACGGGTACGAATACGAACTAGCCAGCACACCCCAAAAAGCCCTTCAAAGCTTGTCCTGGGCCATCTTCCCTGCGAGCATCCCGCCATCGAGGAGGTACGTGGCACCGGTCGAATAGCTCGCATCGTCGCTCGCCAGAAAACGCACGAACTTGGCGATTTCGTCGGCCGTGGCGAAGCGCTTCATCGGGATTATGCTGGCGCCTTTCGCCCGGATGTCAGCCGTGCCGGCTTCGAGCGATTTCTGTTCCAGGCCGCGCATCATCGCGGTGTCGACCGGTCCGGGATTGACGCAATTCACCCGGATGTTGTGCTGAGCCCATTCAATCGCGGCTGTCTTGGTCAGAGCGACCGTCGCATGCTTGCTTGCAGCATAAGCGGCGAGTCCGGCGTTGCCGCGCAGCCCCTCGGTGGACGCGGTGACCACGATGGATCCGCCGCCTTGACGTTTGAGCGCGGGGAAAATGCACTTGAGCCCAAGGAACACGCCGCGGGCATTGATGCTCATGATCCGGTCATACGTCGCTACGTCGGTTTCTTCGAGGGGACGGCGGGGGGGTGATATACCTGCATTGAGGATGCCGATGTCGAGTCGTTCGTGCGCCTTCTCTGCGGCGGCCACGGTTTGCTCCATCGATTGCTCGTCGGACACGTCACACTCGTGCCATGTTGCCCCGTTGCCGATCTGGCTGGCAATCTCACGCAGGCCTTCGATGTTGCGGTCGACAAGCGCGACGCGGGCGCCGCCTTCGGTTAGCTGGCGGGCAATGGCAGCGCCGATCTCCCCGGCGGCACCTGTGATCAGTGCGACTTTTCCTCCTACGAACATGAACTTACCTTTCAAAATCTGAATAATGACTGCTTTGCTCGCACCTGCCGCCCCCGGTGACTAACCACATCGGCTGGCCAGGCAAGAGCGTGGTCGCCGGCGGTAAACGGGCCGATAAGCTTGCTCCAACCGGGCGGCGCTCCGGCTCGGCCATACGGCCCGGCGCGGGGTTGCGCAGGGTTAAGCGGAATATTGTCATGCCTCCCGATCCTTCCATCCCTAGCTGGCCTTATATCCAGCTTCAAACCGAGATTGTTTCGGAAAAGTGGAAAATGCAAGCAGCTTATATCGCTGAATCAGTCAGAAAAGTAACAGGGTCTCGTAAAAACGTGCCGGAGTCATCCTTCAAATCCGACAAGACGTCGATTTTCTTTGACAGCTAGCGACATTCGCGAAACAAGAGGGAGAGTAAAGATGTGAGGCTCCGACTCGCGAGACCCCACAGGCATTGGTGAGGATCGGCAATGGCGTCGAAGAGGGGTGCGGTGGTCGCATCCGCCAAAACAAATCTGCACGCTTTGTGGTGCGACACCTATTGTGTCGGACTTACGTCCGTCTTGCGCTGGCTGGTCGCCAGACCCTTGCCTCTACCGGTAATGATTTCAGCTCTGCCGCTGACGAGGAGGAACGCGTGAGTCGGGCACCTCTCTTTCTTGATTTTCTTGGCGCCGCCGTTTCGCCCGGGTTCTGTGCGCCGCAGCGATCGGTGCGCGCCGAAGGGCGGCCTCATCGGTCACGTGAATCAGTCAACCTGAAAATTCTGCGGCCGTTTGATAGGCTGCCGCGCGATGACCAGCGCGCCGGGGCGCTGGTTTTTAGTATGGGTCGCGCGCTGCGGCCAAAGTTCTGCCAAGATTTTTGGAGAATGGCCTGTGGGTGAGTTGACCGAACCGGAAGGCGTACGATTTCTAGATGAACTCTA
>JAYUCQ010000144.1:0-5454 GCA_043740265.1 Hyphomicrobium sp. | reverse complement strand
CATCTTCGACGGCTGGCGCTGGCGCATTTTGCAATGGCGTGCTGATTTGAGCGACTTCGCTCGACGCCACATCCAAACGCCGCGTCGAAGCTGCGGTTTTCAGCACCATGTAGATGATCTGATCCTTCGGATCCCGGCAACCCGCCTCGCAAGCGACAACAAAACTATCTGGATAAGCGAGCGCCAGCGGGTTTTCCTTGCGCTTGGTCAGATCGACTTCATGCTTCAATTTTTCATCCGCATCGCGCTGCCATCTATCAAAATTGGGATCAGCGCGGCCTTTTTCCGGCGATGGAGCCGGTGAGTCAGCAGCTGCTGCGGCGGCAGGGGCGTCGGCGGCGGGTGCTGCATCGGCCGCCGGATTGGGGCGCGCGTCTGAGGCTGCTTCATTGCCAAGAACCGCTAGATTTACCGGCGCGGCCTTGTGGCTGATAATCTGGCGCATGATCCAAGTCTGGACTTTTGGCGCAACGTGATCTTCAGCGGGCGAGACAGCGTTCGACGTCTTCTCATCGGTCGCCGTTGCCTCGTCGGCCACGTTTCTAGAAAACACCACAGCCATCGCATAAGCCGTGCTTGGCAGCATATTCTCCCTGCGCGCCTCCGGCACGGCTTCTGCGCGCGCGCACGTCACGGCTAGCGCCGAGCTTAGTACGGCAATGCTTACCACCTGCAGCAGCAACGTTGCAGCGTTTGTCCGGCGTACCGTCTTACTCATGTTGGATTTGACCGGATGAAATTAGGGAAAACCTGGTGCAAACTGAAGTGTCGTTAGCGGCTTGGTGCAGATGACTGAGGCAGACGTCAGCGGGTGTGGCGAAACCATTCTTCTTCGCTATCTTGCGCGTTGATCACGTGAATGTTGCGATAATCGGTGCCGGGCGCGCTGACCACGGGCCGCACAACACGTCCCCGCGAGGCCAAACGCGTAGCGCGCAGCGGCATGTCTTTGTCCGTCAAGCTTTTCAGCGTGAAAGCAACTCTGGTGTCTGCAACGGGGGCAACGACTACGGCTTCGGCACCAACTGTTGCTGCTGGCGCAACGAAGCTCACTACCGGCGCTGCGAGCTTGCTGGCATCTTCGATTTTGATGCCAAAATAGGCAGCAATGCATGGGTCTGAATGTTTGCGCGCTTCAAGATCTTCGAAGCGCACGTAGACGACTTGATCTGGACCGCACAAAAACGCTTCTTCAGCCCGAGCCCCGCTCACGCCGGCAAACATCAGCGATCCCGATAGCAAAATCGCGATTTCGATCAGCGCGAACCGCCCTCGGGGACCATCAACTCGCTGCTGCTTCATAGCCAATTCCACACTGTGACGACTTTGATAACATCGTCACATTATGGGACACTGGTTTAGAATTGATTGAGAGTTGGCACCTTTAGCCGCGAAAATGGCCAATGTTCAGTGAACCTTCGGATAGCGCCAATAATCGCCACCCGGGATCGTCACTTTCTCGAGGATTGGTATGCGCTTGTCTGGCGGCCGCTCGCCCGTTTGCAACAGCAGCTTGATATCGTTCAGCAGGGCATTGTTCTCAGCATAACTTGAATGATTGAGCGCCAAGCTGTCGGTCGAGAGCGATGTCACATCGATCGTGTCGACGCCTGGAACAATCAGCGGACCGGTTGCCGGCACATCGCCAGCACGCGGCACACCGCCCCAAAAGCGCGCGGAATATCCTAAAGCCCGGTCGTTAGAAGCTGCATAAAGCGTCACGCCCTTGGCCAAGCTCGTGATCTCGCGCGCGATGATATTGAACTTGTCGCGATCGACGTCCGGCGCGGCCAGGATCACCTGACTGATCGAGACGCCAGCGGGCGTCACGGGTTTCATATGCTCCATGACCCGCAGCAACAGCTCGTTCCCCATTGAATGAGCAATCAGGCTGATCGACTTGGCGCCGGTCTGTTTGACGACGAGATCGAGGAATTCAGCTAGATGCGGCTCTGCCTGTTCGGCGCTGCCGCGATCGTAAGTGTAGCTTGCGACCTTGCCGCCCGAAGGCCAGCTGTAGACGAACGGCGCTCCGTCGAACTTCAAGTCGTAGGCAATCTGTGCCGTGCGATAGAGCGAATAGTCGAACGACGTGTTGAAGCCGTGAATGAATACAAACGCGTGGTCTTTGAAGTTGACCGATTTCGCCAGCCGCTCTTTGACGAGCGCCAGCATTTGCTCTTTCGTGAGCGCGCTGATTTCCTGCAGCGTGAAGTGCTTCTTGTTGTCCTCTTTTTCCTCATAGATCTTGAGTTTGAAATAGGGAACTTCGACCACCCACGGGCGCTCGACGGACGGCACTTTATGGCTCAGCGGCACGGTCACGAGCGCACGGCCGAGTTGAAGCTTGTGGCCGCGTTCCGAGCCAAACGCCAAGCGCTTGGGATCAGGCTCGATTGCCCGGTCGGTACCGTAGAAAACTGGCACGACGTCATACATCGGGTTGTCAGCAGCCGCATCGCGCTTGGTGGCAGCGGCTGGCGCGTTATCGGTTTTGGTCGCGGTCGCCGGTGCTGGCGCGGGAGGAGGAGGGGCGGCCGCACCCGGGGATTGCGGCGAGGCCTCCGGTGGCTTGGCTTTTTTCATGTCCAGGCTGCGCGTGCTTGCGCCATCTGAGGCTGGAGCTGTCGCCTGTTTCTCGGCAGACTTCGGTTGGCCCTGGGGCTGCCCCTGGGGCTGATCTGGCGCGGGGGCATCAACGGGTGCTTCGGCCTTAGGCTTTTCAGGCGCTGGCTGGCTGCTGCCACCAGATGGCGTCGTCGACGGTGCGGGCGCACTCTGCGTCGGTGCGGGCGCACCCTGCGTTGGCGCTGAGCCAGAAGAGGGCGCCTTGGGTGGAGGCTGCCCGCATCCGGCCACGGCCAAAATGAGCGCCACACCCGCGATAACCAAGGGCCTATGCAGTCCACTCAAAATTCGCGAATCAAAAATAGACATCCAACAGCCCCCGCCTCATGAGCCTGGCCGCCGGGCCGGGTCTCGTCGCAGTTTAAGGAGCAGCACCCGGCGCCGCAACAACTCCAATTTGCCGCCCACACTTGACAGCCAACAGCGGCAAAATCCCGGCTTGCGGGTCATTGCCGTTCGGCCCCATGGTTTGCTTCCTCCAACTGCGGTTGTAGCTCAGAGCCGCTTCGAAAGATCTGCTGTTATGACGGCCTCAGCGCGCCCAGCTTTGAAAATTCCAGCGCAAGACTACATTTCCGGCATCCTGACAGGCGACCGCACGATGCTGGCGCGCGCGATCACGCTGGCCGAGAGCAGCAATCGCGATCACAGCCGCTTGGCCCAGGACGTGCTGCAAGGCGTGTTGCCGAAAACGGGCGGCGCTCTGCGCGTCGGCATCACCGGCGTGCCGGGTGTTGGCAAATCAACGACGATCGATCAGCTGGGCATGAACCTCGTGGCCCAAGGCCTGAAGGTTGCCGTGCTCGCTGTCGACCCGACTTCGACGCGCACCGGCGGCTCTATTCTCGGCGATAAAACCCGCATGAGCGAACTGGCGCAAGCCAAGGATGCCTTCATCAGGCCGTCGCCATCGTCTGGAACGTTAGGCGGCGTCACCCGCAAGACGCGCGAGACCATGGCACTGGTCGAAGCCGCGGGCTTTGACGTCATCATCGTTGAAACCGTGGGCGTCGGGCAATCTGAAGTCGCCGTTGCCGATATGGTCGATTTCTTCCTCGTGCTGTTGCTGGCTGGCGGAGGCGATGATTTACAGGGCATCAAGAAAGGCATCATCGAACTGGCCGACATGATCGCCATCAACAAGGCCGACGGCGACAACATGATCCGCGCGCAGCGCGCGGCCGATGATTACCGCGCCGCCTTGCAGATTTTCACACCCCACGGCGCGACGTGGTTTCCCCCCGTCGTAACCGTTTCTGGGCGCGACAACCGCGGGTTAAAAGAACTGTGGGACAAAATTCTCGAGCACCGCGCTAAGATGACCGCCACCGGCGACTTCTCAGCCCGGCGTAAACGGCAAGCCGTGAGCTGGATGCGCGATATGCTCGAAGCGCGTCTGATGGGCGTCGTCAAAGCCAATCCGGCCGTCGCCGCGCAACTGCCAGCAATCGAGTCGGATGTGGCCGAGGGCCGTTTGATGCCAACGCTCGCCGTCGATCAGATCATGAAACTGATGGCGCTAGAAAACTAACAAGATGATCGCAAAAGCGATTTCGGGTTATCCACAGACCTCGCCCGCGACCGTGGGAATTAGTGTCATGGAGGCACGTTATCTACTCGAATGGGATGCTCCACGGGTTTGTAACGCGTCGAATTGGAGCCCCGCTTAAAAGTCGAACAACTGCTCTGCGGGATTGGTATTTCGTCGAAGTCGAGCAGTTAAAAATAGAATTTGTCGTGCGCTCGCGGACTTGTAACGCGTCGAAGCAGAGCACCGCTGATTGTTTCGAATGTGGGTCTCTACGGGTTTGGTTGCTCGTCGAAGTGGAGAACCGCTTAACGTCCCGAATGTCGAAGCGTATCTCGGGTCGGACGTCAGTTAAGAGGTGGGAACGGCGCCTTGCTGTTCTCACCTCTTTTTGCTTTATAATAAATTATGCGCGCGCCTTCCAACATGCCAAGACATGATCGTCCCGTCATCCTTCTGACAGGCTTTGGCTCATTTCCAGGCGTTGCTGACAATGTGACGGAGACGCTCGTGCCAGAGTTGGCGCAACGGGCGCGCGCGAAATTTCCAGCGTTCGACTTCCAAACGGAAATTTTGGCCACCGTCTGGCAGTCAGCACCGCGCCGGGCCGCCGAACTGCGCAATCACCACCAGCCAGCCTTGGTGTTACATTTCGGCGTGGCAAAATCCGCCAGTGGTTTTCGCATCGAAACCCGAGCGCGCAACGTCTGCCACCTGACGCCGGATGCGCACGGCGGCATCCCAGCGTCCAACACGATCTCGCAGGGCGGAACAGAATTGCGCCCCGTGACGATCCCAACGCGGGACATTGTCTCCCGGCTTCGGCAGCAAGGTATCCCGGCCGAGATGTCAGACGATGCCGGCGGCTATCTCTGCAATGCCGTTCTTTACCATTCGCTCAGCGCCGGCGAGATAGCCGAGAGCGGCGGCGCTGCGACCGGATTTATCCATATTCCACAAGAGTTTTGTGACGGCGGCTTGAGTTACGAGGCGGCCGTGACAGGCGCCCTTGAGATTATTGGCGTGTGCATCTCGAGCCTGACACCTCAAAAAGATTAACGCTGGCGGAAATTGGCGCGCGCCTTGCTTCACTCTGGCGTCGTCGAGGAGGCTCTACCCATGATCGTCAACCGCCGTTCCCTATTGGCTGCCAGCGTTGGACTTGGCGCGTCGGCAACTTTAGCCGCAGCCGCTTCGGCAGCAGATAAACAAGACGCGCGCGCGTCAGTGCCGGATCTGGTCACTGCCCTTGAACCCAATTCAGACCGCGACCAAAGCGCTGCCCTGCAAGCCGCCAT
>JAYUCQ010000143.1:0-2232 GCA_043740265.1 Hyphomicrobium sp. | reverse complement strand
TCTTCTAATCCGGCGCGCTTTAGCTTATGCGAAAATTCTACTCCCCCGCCGCCAGCGGGTGGCTGCGGCCGTTGCCATTCATATGGCCATTGGTTTTTTTCGGTGACGACCAATCGGGCGCGGAATCCGCAACCGAAATTTGCTGCTTTTGAGATGCAGCACGCGGGGCATCACCAGCCGACACGCGCTTGTGCTGAATGGTGCGGATGAATTCGCGGATGCGCGGCTGGATCTCTGTGCGCCAGCGCGTACCGTTGAAGACGCCGTAATGGCCGACGCCCGGCTGCACGTAATGTACTTTTTCGTCAGCGGGAATTGAGGTGCACAAATCGTGTGCCGCTTCCGTTTGACCGAGACCACAAATATCGTCGCGCTCGCCTTCGACCGTCATCAGCGCCGTGCGCTTGATTGCTGAACAGTCGACATGTTCATTGCGAACGTTGAGCTTGCGATCGGGCAGCAGATGCTCCTGGAACACTGTCTGCACCGTCTGCAAATAGAACTCCGACGTCAGGTCCATAACGGCGAGGTATTCCTCGTAGAATTCCTGATGCTGCTTAACGCTGTCGCAGTCGCCTTTGACGAGATCGTTGAAGAGATCGACGTGCGCATTCATGTGGCGCTCGAG
Organism: Hyphomicrobium sp.; assembly: GCA_043740265.1. GTDB lineage: Bacteria > Pseudomonadota > Alphaproteobacteria > Rhizobiales > Hyphomicrobiaceae > Hyphomicrobium_B. The sequence continues at coordinate 1,604 of JAYUCQ010000143.1, read as the reverse complement.
GTTCATGGTCATGAACCCGGTCAACTGCATGAAGCCTGGATAAACCGGGCGCATACAGCCGACGTGCGGGAAAGGTACGATTGAGGTGACGTTTTGCTCAAACCAATTGATCGATCGGGCACCGGCAAGCTCGTTGACTTTCGTCGGGTTGCGCCGGGTATCGATAGGCCCGCCCATCAAGACAAGAGACGCTGGCTGGCATGCGTCACCGCGCGCCGCCATCAGGGCCGTCGCGACGAGCGCTGGAACGGCGGGCTGGCAAACAGCCATGACGTGCGTGTTCGGTCCGATGAAATTGACGAACTCAATCAGGTAGTCGACGAAATCATCGAAATCGAAATTGCCCATTGCCAGCGGCACCATGCGGGCGTCGGTCCAATCGGTCACGTAGACGTCGTGTTCGGGCAGCATGGCCTCGACGGTGCCACGCAGCAATGTTGCGTAGTGGCCTGACATTGGCGCAATCACAAGGACCTTGGGATCATTGCGCTTGCCGGTAATGGCTTCGTCGCGGCCGAAATGGATGAGATTGCAGAACGGCTTGACGAGTGCGATGTCCTGGTGGACCGGCACCGTTAGGCCAGAAATTTGGGTGGTCTTGAGACCGAACTCAGGCTTGCCGTAGCGCCGCGTGATGTTTTCGAACACCTCGCATGCCGCGATCATGTTCTTGCCCATCGACGTTTGGCCGGCAGGGTTCATCGGCATTTCAAGGGTATGCCGGAGCGCCTGCATTCCGAAACGCCACGGGGACATGAATGCGTGGGCTATTTCATAGGCGTAATAGTTCATTGAACCGAGGTCTCCAAAGGTAGGCGGCTGCCAGATGGCGAAGTCAACGACCAATGTTGCACCGCCGAAGTATAGGCCTTCTTTTGTTCGCCACAATGCCGAAAACGTTGACCTGCCTAATAGAAACGCTGCTTCGTGCAGGAAAGGTACAGTGATAACGCCGGATTCGACGAAACGGACGTTGCATTGCAATAATTTTACGCTGATGCCCCGATTCGCAAGGTATTTGGGAGTTAGAGGTGCGAATGACAGAGACGGTAAACGACACGAACAGCACTTCCAGCGGCGTCTTGCAGCGCCTCGTCAACGTCCGACGCGATGAAGTTGCCGCCTTGATGGCGTCGTTCACCATGTTCTTCACGCTGCTCTGCGCCTACTACATCATCCGCCCGGTGCGCGATGAGATGGGCGCCCAGATCAGCAAAGACGGTCTGCAGAACCTCTACGCGGTGGTTTTCGCAGTGATGCTCGGGGCGGTTCCGTTGTTTGGATGGATCGCGTCGCGTTTTTCAAGGCGGCTGGTACTCCCCGCGCTATACGTCTTTTTTGCCCTGAACCTCGCGGGCTTCTGGGTGCTCCTCAGCCGCCACGGCGCTGATCCGGCCACGGCGAAAGCCTTCTTCATTTGGGCCAGCGTCTTCAATTTGTTCGTCATCTCGCTGTTCTGGAGTTTGATGGCCGAGCTCTGGTCAGACGATGAAGCCAAGCGTCTCTACGGCTTCATTTCGGCGGGCGGAACGGCGGGCGGATTGGCTGGGCCGATCGTGACGCAACTTCTGGTCACCTCGGTCGCGCCTGCCAACCTGTTGCTG
>JAYUCQ010000142.1:0-2237 GCA_043740265.1 Hyphomicrobium sp. | reverse complement strand
TCGCCGTTGTTCCGCAACGCTATCGGCGGCCTGCAAGCGACCATGGGTGATTTCATGGCGGTGTGGGCACAATCCGGCAACGCTTACCGCCGCTATGTTCCGAAATCCTATGTGTCGATGACCGCGCACTGGGGCATCAACAATCGCAACGTTGCGCTGCGTATTCCTCGTGCATCCAGTGTTGCGACGCGCGTTGAACATCGTGTCTCCGGCGCCGACGCCAATCCAAATCTCGTCTTGGCCGGCATTTTAGCTGGAATTCGCCACGGCATCGCTCAAAAGCTGGAACCCGGCCCGATCGCCGAAGGTGACGCGACCAATTGTGAGGCACCGGCGTTGCCGACAGCCTGGGTCAACGCCCTCGAGCGCTTCCATGGCTCGGCCGTTGTAAAAGACGCGTTTGGACCTGGCTTCCAGGACGTCTATTACCGTCTCAAACAAACCGAGCGCGTCAATTTCGAACGTATCGTTACGTCGCTCGATCATCTCTGGTACGCTCAAGTTGCATAAGGCATAGCTTGTATGACATCGCTTGCACACTTCGAGGCGATTGCTGGAAAAATCGCACTGCCCCACTTGGCGGTCATCGACGGACGTTTTGTGCCGAGCCAATCCGGGCGCGCATTCGACAATGTTTCGCCGCGCAACGGTCGCCTCTTGAATAGCATCACCGAATGCGATGCAGCCGATGTCGATCTAGCTGTCGCCACCGCGCGCCGCGCCTTCGAGGACGGCCGCTGGCGCAAACTGCACTATCGGGAAAAGAAGCGTATCCTCTTCAAGCTTGCTGATCTGATGGAGCGCGACGCTGAAACGCTGGCACTCCTGGAGAGCCTCGATTCCGGCAAACCCATCCGGGATACAACAGCGTTTGATATTCCCTCCGCCATCCGAACGCTGCGCTACTACGCGGAAGCGCTCGACAAGGTCTACGGCGAGGTTGGACCGGAGACGTCGGATCGCTTCTCCTATGCCGTGCACGAGCCCCTGGGCGTCATCGGCGCCATCATGCCGTGGAACTTCCCGATCCACTTGACGATGTGGAAGGTGGCGCCTGCACTTGCCATGGGGAATTCGGTTGTTTTGAAACCGGCCGAAATCACCAGCATGACCGCGCTCAAGCTTGGCGAGTTGGCGCTCGAAGCGGGCGTGCCGCCAGGCGTCCTGAACGTCATCACCGGCAAGGGCTCAGTCGCGGGCAAAGCCATCGCACTTCACATGGACGTCGATATGCTGACGTTCACGGGATCCGGCCCCGTCGGCCGGATGCTGATGAAATACTCAGCCGACAGTAATCTGAAACGCGTCAGCCTCGAACTCGGCGGGAAATCACCGCACATCATTTTTGCAGACTGCCCGGATCTGGACGCAGCTGCACAGCACGCGGCGTTCGGCATTTTCTACAATCAGGGTGAGGTCTGCACCGCGGGCTCCCGGCTCCTCGTCGAGGATAAAATCCGCGATGTGTTCCTGGAAAAACTTGTCAGTGCCGCGAAGGGCTTCGTACCGGGAGACCCGTTGGAGCCCAAAACCAATTTTGGCGCCATGGTCTCCGAAGTGCAGATGAAGTCGGTGTTGCGTTACATTGAGACGGCAAAAGGCGAAGGCGCGGCCTTGGCGCTCGGCGGCAAACAGGTGCGCGTCGAGAGTGGCGGATTCTTCGTCGAACCGACCGTTTTTGATGGCGTCGCTGCGGCGTCAACCTTGTCTCAGGAAGAAGTCTTCGGACCGGTGCTGGCAGTGACACCGTTCCGCAGTGCAGACGAAGCACTCGCGTTGGCCAACAACACCATATTCGGCCTCGCTGCCGGCCTTTGGACCCGCGATATCTCGCTGGCTCACCGCGCCGCTCGCGAGATTAAAGCAGGCCTCGTCTGGATCAATGGCTGGGACAGCTGCGACATCACCATGCCGTTCGGCGGCTTCAAGCAATCCGGCTTTGGCCGCGACCGGTCGATGCATGCACTTCATAAATATGCCGACATAAAATCGGTTTCGATCACATTGCGTTAGGGAGACTTTGAATGACGGCGATGACGGCCAAGTATCCTACCGCTGCTTTGATCAATGGCGCTTGGGTGACGTCGGCGAAAACCTTTGCCGTCACAGACCCTGCGACCGGCAAAGAGATCGCACGCGTTCCCGACCTCGGCGCTAAGGACGCTAGTTTGGCGATCGATGCCGCCTACGCTGCACTGCCTGCCTGGTCTGCCAAAACCGGCAAAGAGCGTTCCATA
>JAYUCQ010000141.1:0-5509 GCA_043740265.1 Hyphomicrobium sp. | reverse complement strand
CGGTTGACAGCAACATATCGATCGGCTCGAGCGGTCAGCCCACGCGCCATTTTATGATGCGCAATGAATTCGGGTTTGTCGTCTTCAAAGGCCACATTGCCGAAAACGTGGTCGGGATGCATGTGCGTGTTGATCACGTAGCGAATGGGTTTCTGCGTGATGCTCTTTATCGCCTCGCGCGCAGCCCGCCCGATCGGCGCGCTGCCACCGGTGTCAATGACAGCTGCCGCATCGTTGCCGACGATCAGCGTGATATTTGAGACGTCTCCGGCATTTTCGGGTGTAAAAACATCAATCTGACCCTCGTGGACGAATATGCCGGGGGCAATTTCCGTAAATTTTAAACCAGCAGCTTCAACGGGTTGCGCGAGAGCTATCAGCAGCGCCAGGGCATTCGCCGCCAGCATCTGAAAAAACGCGGTGCGTGTCTTGAGAGAGCTTTCGGGCACGGAATCTCACTTGCGAAATCAATTGAGCCACCCTTATGACCCCTAAAATGCTCAAGTTCAGAAGTTCCAGATCACGTTTTTGAGATCGCGGCGTGATCAAAAACCGCGATTTGGCACTTTCGTAGCAACTAGTCGTGCACTGCACCATTTATGCGGCAACGCAAAATTGCACCGTGAATCCGAGGGAATTTTGGGTCAGCGGAGTTGTCCTAATTTAATTGCGTAGAATGAGCGTGCTAAAACGTGTTGCGAACGAGAAAAAAAAAAGTCTAGATGCCGCGCGGTAACGAACCCTTCCGGGTCCACACGTTTGTGTGAAGGCGGCTTCGAAACCAGATGCGACAAGGGGAATAACCCCATTGCATTTGGATTGAGGTTGCTGGGTCAGGAAAGAGTTTTCGCTATCACTTGCAAGCGTGGCAAGAATCTCAAAAATGGAGGAAGCGCGATGCGCAAAAGTGCAATCGCTGTTGGTTTGCTGGCAACTGCTTCGTTCTCGTCGCCCCTGTGGGCGAACGATGACGTTCTGAAGCTGTCGGCTGATCCGAACAACTGGGCCATTCAGTCTGGCGACTATGCCGGCACCCGGTTTTCGAAGCTCGACCAAATTACAGCTGCCAACGTCGGTAGTTTGAAAGTTGCCTGGACATTCTCGACCGGCGTTCTGCGCGGTCACGAAGGTTCGCCGCTCGTTGTCGGCAACATGATGTACCTTCACTCGGCATTCCCGAACATCGTGTTCGCTCTTAACCTCGACGACGAAAACAAAATCGTCTGGAAGTATGAGCCAAAGCAAGATCCGTCGGTTATCCCAGTTATGTGCTGCGACACGGTCAACCGTGGCGTACAGTATGCTGAAGGCAAGATCCTCCTTCATCAAGCTGACACATCACTCGTAGCCCTCGATGCCAAGACCGGCAAAGAGCTTTGGAAAGTCGTCGACGGCGATCCCAAGAAGGGTGAAACGGGCACTGGCGCTCCGCTCATCATGAAGGACAAGGTTGTCATCGGTATCTCGGGCGCAGAATTCGGCGTTCGTTGCTATGTCACCGCCTACAATCTCGCCGATGGCAAGAAGGCCTGGCGCGCTTACTCGATGGGCCCGGATTCGGACATCCTGGTTGACGCAGAAAAAACCATGTCGCTCGGCAAGCCAGTCGGCAAAGACAGCTCGCTCAAGACCTGGAACGGCGACCAGTGGAAAATTGGTGGCGGCTCGACCTGGGGCTATATGGCCTTCGATCCTGCTCTCAACCTGTTCTACTACGGCACGGGTAACCCATCGACATGGAACCCTGCACAGCGCGCTGGACCCGATGGCAAGCAGATCGATCAAAAGTGGTCGATGACCATGTTTGCTCGTGACGTCGACACCGGCGTTGCCAAGTGGGCCCATCAGATGACCCCGTTCGATGAATGGGATTATGACGGCATCAACGAGCCTATCCTTGCTGAACTCGATTTCGGTGGCACCAAGCGTAAGACCGCAACCCACTTCGATCGTAACGGCTTCGGCTACACTTGGGATCGCGCCACTGGCGAACTCCTCGTTGCACAGAAGTATGACCCAAAGGTCAACTGGGCAACTGAAGTCGTCATGGACCCTAAGAGCCCACAGTACGGTCGCCCTCAGGTCGTCGCTTCTAAGTCGACCTTCCAGAACGGCCAAGACGTAAACACTAAGGGTGTCTGCCCAGCTGCGCTCGGTACAAAAGACGAGCAGCCAGCAACGTACTCGCCGGCCACGGGCCTCTTCTACGTGCCGACGAACCACGTTTGCATGGACTACGAGCCATTCAAGGTTTCGTACACCGCTGGTCAGCCATACGTTGGCGCAACGCTCTCCATGTTCCCGGCTCCAGACAGCCACGGCGGCATGGGTAACTTCATTGCCTGGGACGGCGTGAAGGGCAAGATCGTCTGGTCCAAGCCTGAGCAGTTCTCAGTTTGGTCGGGCGCTATGGCCACCGCTGGCGGCGTTGTTTTCTACGGTACGCTGGAAGGCTACCTGAAAGCAGTCGATGCTAAGGACGGCAAAGAGCTGTTCAAGTTCAAAACCCCATCGGGCATCATCGGCAACGTTATGTCGTATGGCCACAAGGGTAAGCAGTACGTTGGTATCTTCTCGGGCGTTGGTGGTTGGGCCGGTATCGGTCTTGCTGCTGGCTTGACGAACCCAACGGACGGCCTTGGTGCAGTCGGCGGCTACGCTGGCCTGCGTCAGTACACCAACCTTGGTGGTTCGCTCACCGTGTTCTCGCTGCCATAATCCGCAGCACCTGAACATCAGAGCCGGCGCGGGGCAACCCGCGTCGGCTTCCTTGTAAGTAGACCCCAATTCTCCTAATTTACTTGCCAATATGCGGACATTCGCCGCGGGTCCGCTTCGCCACATTCGACGTTTAAAAAACGACGCAATAAGCGGTCAATAAACAACTTAAACGATGAGGAAACGCGTGAACAATATCGGCATCAGATTGGCGGCCGCGGCTGTAGCCTGCTGCGCCTTGAGCCTTAGCGCCTGCGGTGCGGAAGAACCCGCCAAAGACAAGCCTGCGGCAGCAGTGCCTGCAGCAGCCCCCGCCGCCAAAGCCGCGGAACCAGCAGCAGCCCCCGCCGCCAAAGCCGCAGAACCAGCCGCCGCCCCTGCCGCCAAAGCAGCAGCCCCCGCCGCTGCCGAAGCTGGCCCTGCATCGCCGGAATCAGCCGAGGTCCGCGAATTTTCGAAAACCCTGGAAGGCGTTGCTTTCAAAGATACGCGCTATCGCAACAAGGCTGGCAATCCAGTGCCCGTCGTCACCAAAGATTACAAAGTCGACTGGGCAACCTGGCAGGGGTTCCGCCGCTATCATGATGCGTGCCACGTCTGCCACGGCCCGAACGCACTGGGCAGCTCGTTTGCGCCGTCGCTCGCTGAATCGCTGAAAACGATGGACTACGAGACGTTCTACGGCACCGTCGTCGGCGGCCGCATCGCTGATCGCGGCGGCACTAAATACGTGATGCCGGCTTTTGGCGAAGATCGTAACATCATGTGCTACCTCGACGATATCTATACATACATCAAGGCGCGTTCGAACAACACGGTGGACGCCAAGACCGGCATGCCCGCTGGCCGCCCGAATGGCCGCGAAGATATCTCGCCGGAAGCCAAAAAGGCCGCCTCGGACTGCACAGGTTGATGAAAGGCCGCTCGTCAGCGTGCCGCGAGTTGCTGCGAAGAGCCAGGTCGTTGCAGTAATTATCCAGGGGCGGCCGCCACAGCGGCTGTCCCTGTTTCGTTATGGACATGAAATTAGGCCGGTCACGAAAAGTTTTGGGCGCCGGGGCCTGCAAAAACTGGTCGGGATGGCCGCGCAACCGTAGAATTTGCGCCATCCAGTGCGCATCTAAAGAAGCTGGATAAACCAAATAGCAAAAGGCCTTGACACTAATGAAACAGATCGCCGCCGCAGTTTTGATCGGCATAGGGAGCTTCAGCCTGCCAACTCTGGCCGCCGACGCACCCAAGGCAGACCTCGTCAACCGGCAGCAGTTGCGTGTTTGCTCGGATCCTTCAGACCTGCCGTTCTCCAACGAGAAGGGCGAAGGTTTTGAAAATAAGATCGCCGATATCATCGCCGACGAGTTGAAGCTGCCGCTGGTCTATACCTGGTATCCAAAGTCGATGGGCTTCATCCGCTTGACGCTGGCCGCGAAGAAATGCGATCTCGTCATCGGTTGGGGGCAGGGCGATGAGATGGTGCTCAACACCAATCATATTTTCCGGTCCGTTTCCGCACTCGTTTACAAGGCAGGCTCAGGGCTCGAAGGCGTCGACAGCTTGAGTGACCCGCGCCTTAAAGATAAGCGCGTCGGTATCGTCGCTGGCACACCGCCGGGCGATTACGTTGCCAAGTACGGCTTGATGACCAAAGCGAAACCTTATCGCCTCGTCGTCGATCGCCGCTTTGAATCGCCCGCCGAAGAAATGATGAAAGATATCCGGTCCGGCGAAATCGACGTTGGCATCGAGTGGGGACCGATCGCGGCCTACTGGGCGTCGCGCGGCGGCGAAAAGCTAACCGTTGTGCCGTTGCTGAAAGAAAAAGGTGGCCCCAAGCTCGCCTATCGCATCACCATGGGCGTGCGCCAAGGTGATGATGCCTGGAAACGGCGCCTCAACGAGGTCATTGCGAAACGCCAAGGTGATATCGATAAAATTCTGCTCGACTACGGCGTGCCGTTGCTCGTCGACGACGACACGCAGATGGATGCGATTACCGCGCCGCGCAAATCGGCGGCAGTGGCGGCGCCTGAACAGCCAGCCGCTGCGGCGCCATCGGCTGATGCAAAGGCTGGAGCTGCCGCATCAGCGCCGGCTCAATAACTTCGAGCCCGCAGTCAGAGCTTACATTATCGGGTGTTCGGCAAAAGGCCGGGCACCCGGTTTAATGTCAGCCTAACGCATAAAGTTCAAGACGATGCAGGGAGGCGAAATTGAGCGCGTCTAAATCGGTAGGTTTGTTTCGGCCCGTTGCTGTCACATTGTTCGGCGCATCGTTGTTAGCGATAATGATTGCCGGCGCGGTTCCCGCAATGGCAGAGAGCACGGCGCCGGCGGCCTCGCTTCCGGAGGTGCAAGCCCAACCCGGCAATGCTGCTTCCGGTCCGGTCGCAGAACCAGACGGTTACCGGCTCGATGAATATCGCAAACCCGTGCCAGCAACTCTTAAGGGTGCGACCGTGCTCAGTGCGCAAGCGGCCAGCGAGTTGTGGACCAACAAGGGCGCGATCTTCATCGACGTCTATCCTAAAGCACCAAAGCCTGATCATCTGCCGGCTGGAACATTCTGGCGAGAGCCGACGCATCAGAGCATCGAAAACGCGACGTGGCTGCCCAATGTCGGCTATGGCGTGGTGCCGCCGCCCATGGAGACTTACTTCAAAACCAACCTCGAACAGCTCACCGGCGGCGACAAAGCCAAGCCGATCATTTTCTTCTGTCTGCGCAATTGCTGGATGAGCTGGAACGCTGCCAAACGCGCCATGACGTATGGCTACAGCCACGTTTTGTGGTA
>JAYUCQ010000140.1:0-5515 GCA_043740265.1 Hyphomicrobium sp. | reverse complement strand
CGTGACGATCAGAATGAGAACCCAGACGATAATCGAGAGTACGCCGAGTGTCGCCTGGTTGATATCAAGACCCTTGGACGTGGCGGCATGAATGGCTTCGCGGAATGCGTACAGCGGACTGGTACCAATGTCGCCGAAGACGACACCAATTGAGCCCAATGCCAAATTCCAAAAACTACTTGAGTGAAGCCCATCGCTGGCAGCAGCGTTGGCCGCCTCGGCTTGGGCTTGCGTTTGTGGCATGCGCCGCCTCGCCTTTGGGTTCAAGCTGCAACGCAGCAAAGTGCGCGGGTGTCTACTCCTGCCCGTTGCCCTTGGGAAGCGGCAAATTGGCTGAGTACAACGCCTGTTGTGCTTGACATCGACGGCTGACATTGAGTCGCAGCAGGCGGGTCGCAGCGGACCTATCGGCGGACCGCGCCGGCCAAGCTGTCTCTGATCCAGCGCGTCAGCCCGTCTTCGTCTACTTCTCCCGCGGCGAGCGACTGTATCATCACAACTGCAGCACCCTGGTCGGCAACGAAATCGACGCCATTCAAACCAAGGCACGTGACAATCGCCAGAAGCGACGCACGCTTGTTGCCATCAACAAACGGATGATTCTTCGCGATCCCAAATGCATAAGCCGCTGCCACCGCGGCAAGATCCGTTTCGCCATATGTCCACTTATTTTGCGGCCGGCCGAGAGCGGACTCGAGCATGGAGCGATCACGTAAACCCGGCGGGCCGCCGAATTCCCGAAGTTGCTCATCATGAAACGCAATAACGAGTTCAGGTGATAGCCAGACCGGCTCGTTCATTTGGCGAGCTCAGTCAGCGCGGCGCGATAGGTTTTCATCGCCTTCCGGGCGATTTCCATACCGCGTTCCAAATCAGCCGTGGCGGGGCTAACCTTAAACCCATCGGGGGCTTCGGTGACGATCACCTCGTCGCCCTGCTTGAGGCCCAATCGCGCCAGCAGTTCCTTGGGCAGGATGAGGCCGGTCGAGTTACCGATTTTCTTGATTTCGAGCTTCATGGTTCACAGTCCTGCTTGATTTTGGCCTATATAATACTGGCCTGCTTGATGTTGTACAGAATGTATAACATGCGTTGTACAAAATGTACAACATGACCGCAAACTGATTAAAAACAGCGTTCAGACTTAGCCATATTTGGCGAGCCTCAGAGGGGGTTTGGAGCGCGTAAAATTTCCCGGCCACTCACGGCGCTTTTAAGAGCCGCCGGTTGACGTGGCCCATCTTGCGGCCCGCCCGCGCGTCCTTCTTGCCGTAGTGATGCAGCGCGCTGCCCGGTTCGGCGGCAATGGCCTCCCAAGCCAGGATCTCGTCGCCGATAAGGTTAATCATCTCGGCCCCGGGTGCCGTCATTTTGGCCGAACCGAGCGGCCATCCGGCGACGGCGCGGATGTGCTGTTCGAACTGCGACGTGTCGCAGCCGTCTTGCGTCCAGTGGCCGGAATTGTGAACCCGCGGCGCCATTTCGTTGACATATAGAACGTCTTTTTCTGCACCGCCGAGGGCAAAGAATTCAATAGCAAAGACGCCGACATAGTCGAGGCGCTGCGCAATCTTCGCGGCGATCGCGATGGCTTCAGCCGCCGCTGCCGGCGTGATGCGGGCAGGGGCCAGGGAGCGATGCAGAATGTGATTGCGGTGTTCGTTTTCAGTGACGTCAAATGCGTGAAACGCGCCGTCAAGACCGCGCGCTGCAACGACGGAAACCTCAGACTTGAAATTGACGAAGGCTTCAAGGATCGACGGCTGATCCCGCATCGCAGCCCAAGCCTCTTTGGCGTCGGCGCGTTTCAGAATTTTGGCTTGGCCCTTGCCGTCGTAGCCGAAGCGCCGGGTTTTTAAAACGCACGGGATAGCGAACCCGCCATCGAGACACGCACTCAAGTCCTGATAGCTGTCGATGGCGGCAAAATCGGCGGTCATGGCACCGAGTTCACGCGCCAGTGTCTTCTCGTTGATGCGGTCTTGCGCGCACGCGAGCGCCTTAGCGCCCGGCCGCACCGGCACGATCTTAGACAAAAATTCCACCGTAGAAACGGGGATATTTTCAAATTCGTAGGTCGCAACGCCGATCGATTTTGCAAACGCTGTAAGCGCTTTTTCATCATCGTAGGCGGCGGCCGTGCGATCGGCCGCAACATCAAACGCCGGGCTATCGGCTTCAGGCGCGTAGATATGCGCTTTAAGGCCTAGCCGCGCGGCAGCCATCGCCAGCATGCGGCCAAGCTGCCCGCCGCCAAGAATGCCAATCGTTGATCCAGGGGGAAGTGCCGTCATAAAAACGATGCCCTCAAACGTCTTTGGGCTCGTCACCGACGGCCTTGGTGTGCTTGGCGCGCCAGTCTTCGAGGCGGGCGCTGAGCGCTGCATCCGACAGCGCCAAAATTTGCGCTGCCAGCAGCGCTGCGTTTTTAGCGCCAGCGTCGCCGATGGCCAGCGTACCGACGGGAACGCCGGCCGGCATCTGCACGATCGACAACAGGCTATCTTGGCCCTTCAAGGCCTTGCTCTCGATCGGCACGCCGAGGACGGGGAGAATTGTCATCGAGGCTGTCATGCCAGGTAAGTGCGCCGCGCCGCCGGCACCCGCAATGATGATCTTGAGGCCGGCCGCCTTCGCGCCTTTGGCGTAAGCGTACAGCCGGTCTGGCGTGCGGTGAGCCGAGACAATTTTGGTTTCGTGCGCGACGCCCAACTCCTCAAGCACGTCGGCTGCAAGCTTCATCGTCGGCCAGTCGGATTGACTGCCCATTATGATACCAACAAGAGGTTTCGGCGATGCCATCGGACGTAGCGCTGTCCCATCTGGAAAACGCCGGATTTAGAGGGTTGGCCAAGGGAAGGCAAGTGGAACGGTGCTGACAACGGTATTGAGACGGCCTGCGATCCGCAGCCTTTTCGATTACCCGTCAATGCTGAAGCGCCGAACGCATCAATTCGCCAACACCGCCGTCACCCCGGGACTTGGTATATTTAACGAACTTCCATTTGATGCCTGCATTGGCGTTGGTCAGGCCGGACGGCGGATCGAAGTTGCTGCCGCCGCGCACCGTCCGCGCTGCAATCCGGTCCTTTTTCGGTGCGGCCTGCACGCTCACGCTTTTGAGCTGCCCGGTATCGACCTTAGCGAGGTGATCGACGCCTTTGTCGATGGCGTCCCACTTTTGCTCGAGGGCCTGGGTTATGCGCTCCTCGTGTCCGTAAGGATCGCCGAGATACTGCGGTGAGCCGTCTTTATCGATCCAGACGGTGAAGTAGGCAACGTGGATGGGCAGCGGGTTATCCAGCTCGACCTGGGTATTGCCGTCGCCTTTGCGAACGAAGTCTTTGACATTCCACACGCCATCACCTTTGTCCCGGTCAAGCAACTGCTGCGCTAGCGTCAAGGGATTGCGCAGACGGACGCAGCCATGACTGAACAACCGCGCCGAGGCATCAAACAGCGACTTGCTCGGCGTGTCGTGCAGATAGACCGAGTGCTTGTTGGGAAACAGAAACTTCACGGCGCCCAGCGCATTGCCATCACCCGAAGGCTGATAGATGGCGTAGTCTTTGAGGCTAACGCTATTCCAATCCACCGAACCGCTATCGATGACATGCGTGCCCTTCTTGACGAGATAGCCTTCATCTTCGATGGGCCGGCCGCTGCGCTGTGCCGACAAAAGCTTTTCGAGCTTGATGGAATCTGGAAGGTACCAGGAGGGCTTCAGCACGATGGCCGTCAATTGCTTGGAAAAAATTGGCGTCTCAGTGGTGTTCTTGCCGACAATAACGCGCTCTTCCAAAGTATTGACGCCGTCCTCGACGAGGTCAATCGAGAACGCCGGGACGTTGACGAACAGGTGTGTTTGCCCGAGGTCCTGCGGCATCCACCGCCACTGTTCCATGTTGGCGCGGATTGCCGCCAGATGATCGCCGGCGCCGCTGCCGTTCAACGCTTTGCGCGTGACAGGGCCGACGATGCCATCACTTCTCAAAGAGGCTTGGGATTGAAAGGCTTTGACGGCCTGCAATACCGCCGTGTCGAATAGGTTTTCATTGCCAGTCGCTGCGGTGACGCCGAGACGCTGACGCAGAACGCCGACGTCCGCGTGCGTCACGCCCGTAACCAGGATCGGCCCAGCTTCCGGCATATCTATTTTGGCCTTGCCCGGTGAGGCGGCGCGCAGCTTGACGTAGAGTTCGCGGAGTTTTCGGAACTGCTCGTGCTGAGGATGAAAGGCCTGCAACGCCGTGCCGGGCTCCGCCGAACCGGCCACAAGGGTAATAACTGTGGCAGGGTCCGACAAAACCGGATGCCGGTCGAGATACGACGACAGCATACGATCCGGCTCTGCGATGCGGCCGCCCTGCGCGTCGCGGACGTATTTCAAAACCAGCGCCGAAATTTCATATTCGGCGGCGGCGGTTTGCTCAGCCGTCCAGGTGCCGGAATCCATTGGTGCTTTGTTGGCGGCGATCGCAAAGTCTGCGGCAGTGAGGCCCCACTTCTCCGCATCGGCAAACTCAGCGAGAACCTTCGAGGCGGCGCGCGTTGGCCCGTGGCTATCGACCCAGACCGGACGATAGGCGCGATTGGCATAAAACGTATCAAGCGCGTTGCGATCGGCAGGGCGTGTCACAGCGCCGGACAAGCTCTGGATTTTGGATTTCAGTTCGGGTTCGACCGCTGCAAGAACAGGAACCGGAAGAGCAGGCGCGAGAGACACGATTGCTTGAAGAACGGCTGACGGCGCAGCTGGCAAACTAAGAACAGCTACTGGCGCACTGACTATAGGAGGACTTGTCGTGGATGCAGCTTGCACCTCAGGCAAAGCCGCTGTGACGCTTACGCCGATGCAAATGGCAGCGAGAGCTGCAGCCCGATTGTAAGTCATACGCACCACCACGTTACGCAAACACTGTTAGAAAACGTTAGCTGCCTCAACCGGCGATGCACCTGCAGCATCGATGCTTCGTCGCGTCACTCGATGGCTGACCTTCGGCCCTACGTCGTTCCGCGCAAACTGCGCCGGATAATTTCTGCCGGAGAGTCCGCCAAAAGAACGTTGCTCGGGAAATGCAATGCAGGCCCGCGGCTCGGCTTCACAACCGCGACCACAGACGGCTTCAGCCCCAACACCATCTTACCCGGCGCCGGCTGCACCAGCTTGAGCGCAGCAATTCTGGCAGCATTGCTGCCCAAACGTTTAGCTTTGCGGCCAGCGGCCTGGCCATTCACCAGACCAGCGACTTGGACCAGCTTACCGTTCTCGCGCATTTTGGCAGCAACAGCTGTTTTAGCCGCGGCACCTGACCGGCCGCACGAAGCACTCCGCAGACAACGGTCACTGAAATGACTGCGTTGGTGCACCGGCCGCGTAATCCGCGCAACAAACTGTTCAGAGCGGTCCATGGCAGCGGCGAGGATCGCAGCCCGCGGGATCTCACGGGCCGCAGGCGCATCTTGCGCCGTCTTGTTGTCTTGATACTGGTTCTTCGGATTCTGGCTATTCGGA